>JAUPTY010000142.1 GCA_030917845.1 Actinomycetota bacterium
GTGCTCGGTGGGCGACTCGGAAGAACGAATGCCGGAATCGGTGCCCAGCAGATGTTTGAGGAAGTACTCGTGGCCCTTGCTCGACGAACCCAGCAGATTCGCCCGCCAGAGGTTCAGGATCCGGGGGAAGTTCTTCGGATCATCCGGGTCCTCGCAGGCGAAGCCGAGTCGGCCCGCCTTTAGTTCATCCACCACATAGTCAGCCGGTTCCTTGCCCGCTTCACTGGCCTCGTCGGCGAGGTCAAGCGGATTGCGGTCAAGGGAAGGAGCCGAAGGGGTCCAGCCCATCCGCACTGCCTTCGCGTAGCAGTCCGCGGTGTGGCCCAGGCCGGACTTCTCCGGACCGGCGGGCGAGATGAATTCCTCGACACCATGTGTTTCATAGCGCCACTGGTCACTTGCCAGGTACCAGAAGGGTGTGCCCGCCTGATGACGGGGCGGCCGGTTCCAGTCAAGCGCGAAGGCGAGTGTCTGCCAGCCCGTGATCGGACGGACTTTCTCCTGCCCGACATAGTGGGCCCAGCCACCGCCGTTCTTCCCCTGGCAGCCACAGAAGAGCAGCAGGGCGAGCATGGATCGGTAGGTCTGATCGGAATGGAACCAGTGGTTGGTGCCCGCTCCCATCACGATCATTGAACGCCCGCGGGTCTTTTCCGCGGTTTCGGCGAACTCGCGGGCGACCTGTTCACACTGGGCCGCATCAACCCCGGTCTGCCCTACCTGCCAGGCCGGTGTGTAAGGCATCGACGGGTCGTCGTATCCGGCCGGCCACTCGCCCGGCAGGCCTTCCCGGGCAACCCCGTACTGGGCCAGAGTCAGATCGAAAACCGTGGTGACCAGACGCCCGTTGACCCGCTTGGCCGGAACCCCTCGGACCATGGTGGTGCCACCTTCGGTTGGACCGCCGTCGAACCGGGGCAGGGTTACCTCGACCAGCTCGTCGTGGCGTCCGAGCAGGCTGAGGGCGGGCTCGACTCCATCGAGATCCAGGTTCCAGCTGCCTTCCCCTTCCTCGCCCCAGCGGTCTCCGATGGTGCCGTTCGGAACCAGTGGCTGGTCAGTTGCCGAATCGATCAGAACCGTCTTCCACTCGGCGTGCTCCCCTTCTTCGCCAAGGTCGGTCGCCCGCAGCATCGAACCCCCGCGATGGGTGCCGTCGCCATGATCTTCGAGCTCGACCAGGAAAGGAAGGTCGGTGAACTGACGTGCGTATTCGCCGAAATACGGAGCTTCGCGGTCGACGAAAAACTCTTTGAGGATCACGTGACCCATCGCCATCGCCAGGGCCCCGTCGGTACCTGCGGTCGCGGGCAGCCACTGGTCGGCGAACTTGGTGTTGCCCGCATAGTCGGGTGAAACAACGATCACTTTCTGACCGCGGTAGCGGGCCTCGGTCATGAAGTGGGCGTCCGGGGTCCGGGTCTGGGGGATGTTCGAGCCCCACATAATCAGGTATGCGGCGTCCCACCAATCGGCCGACTCTGGCACATCGGTCTGGTCTCCCCAGACTTGCGGTGAGGCGGGCGGAAGGTCCGCGTACCAGTCGTAGAAGCTCAGAGGAACCCCGCCAATCAGCGAGAGGAATCTCGTTCCGGCCGCATACGAAACCTGTGACATCGCCGGGATCGGACTGAAGCCGATAACCCTGTCCGGTCCGTACTGCTTGACCGTGTAGACATGTGCGGCAGCCGCCAGTTCAGTGACTTCGTCCCAGCTGCTCCGCAGGAACCCGCCCTTGCCGCGACGAGACTTGTAGGCATGTGCCTTCTCGGGATCCTCAACGATCGAGGCCCAGGCCTCGACCGGGTCACCGAGCTGCTGGCGCGCTTCGCGATACATGGACAAGAGTTCGCCACGGACGTAGGGGAACTTAGGTCGGAGCGGCGAGTAGACGTACCAGGAGAAGGAAGCGCCCCGGGGGCAGCCCCGTGGCTCGTAGTCAGGAGTGTCGGTTCCGTTGCTTGGGTAGTCGGTCTGCTGTGTCTCCCAGGTGACCAGACCGTCCTTCACGTGGATTTTCCAGGAACAGGATCCGGTGCAGTTGACCCCGTGCGTCGACCTTACGACCCGGTCATGCTGCCAGCGGTCGCGGTATTGCTGTTCCCAGTCGCGAGGCCTGAGAGATATCTCGTTCCAACCATCCTCGGAACGCTCAGGACCCTTGAAGAACTGACTCGCTCGAAGCAACCCGTCCGGTTTGGCCATGATCCGAACCTATCCCAGACAATCCTGGTCGGACGAATTCTTTTTCCCTCTACCCTCGACTGCTGGTTCGAACTTGGCCATGGACGAACCCTATTTCCCACAAGCAGTTTGTTTAACCGTAGTTCCCCGCAGACTTTCCGGCCTGCTCCGACCGGTCAGATCTACTGCGTGACGTCCTGGGCTGAAAAGACAGCCGTGACCAGTTCGACTATTTCCTTTGGTGCTCTTTCGGGGGCTCCGGCGTCATGGGTGGCTGTGGGTCGTATTCGATTCCGAGCTGGACCGCCTGGGCCATTTCGGGTCCGTAGATCTCGGTGACCAGGGTGAGGGCCATGTCGATACCGGCAGATACGCCAGCACCGGTCACGTACTTGCCCTCGATCACGACCCGGTCCGGGACCGGCTTCGCACCCAACTCCGCGAGGAACGGAGTAGGCGGGGTCGGAAGATTCGCCCTCCGCCCAGGCCGTGACCAGTTCACTGGCCCCGCCAAACACTTCGACCGGCCCCACCACATCGAGCGGCTGAAGACCGGGAAAGGCGACAACGACGATCCGACGAGATGAAGACATGGCCCCATCCTGACCGCATCACGACCTGTCCGCAATGACCAATACCAGACAAATCCTGCCACCCCCACACGGTCGGTGTTCGACGGTCGATGGTCAACAGGGTCACGAAGGGTTACATCCCCGGCAGAGGGTGGTTCGCAGGGGTCGTCCAGCGGTGCGCTGGCAAGGAATAAGCGAGGAGGTGCAGGGGGCGCAATGGAATTGCGTTCACAAACCTTCGAGCGTTGACGCCGCCAGCGTGACGCTGGTGGTTCCTGCGGGCCGCCCGGATGCAGCAGCTAGTTATCGGAGCCGATGCGGTCCCAGATGTAGAGTTCCACGGCCTCGTTGGCGAGGTCGAGGAGCCGTTCCGGGGAGAGCCAGCCGACCACGGTTTCGAGGGCGAGTTCTTCGGTCAGTCCGTCTTCGAGGACTTCTTCGCCGCGGAAACCGGCCGCGAGCTTGAGGGCTTCCCGGCGGTGTTCACCGAGGGTGCCGAAGGCGCCCATCAGGAAGTCGCGGTTGGGGACGGGCTGGCCGAGATCCATCGATCCGTGCCAGGCGGCGAGTAGCGAGAGGTCATCCTGATCGAGGTCGGCGAGAGCGCGGGCATACTGCGCTTCAAGTTCCTCTTCGGGAATCTCGTCAACCCATGCACGCAACGCCTCCCCGAGGATCTGGCGACGGGCCTCGCGGCCGACTGATTCGGAAATAACGTGAATCGCATCAGCCGGATCGACGAAACAGAGTGACATTGAGGACCGTCCTCGGGGTTGGGGGATTGCTCACTCATGAAGATAGAGATGCCACAGGACGCAAAAAATGTTGCAGAACCCCGCACTTTGCGTATATCCACGCCAAAAATCGACCTTCCCGCAAAGCGGGGGATGTCAGAAAACGGACGCCGCTCCCGACCATAAAGTGGCCCCGTGTCTCTGACCATCATCAAAGGACCCCCGAACTCCGGCCGGACGGAGCTCGTTCGCGAGCGCTACGAAGCCCGACTCGCTGACGATCCCGTTCTGGTCGTCCCGTCTACCGATGACATTTTCGGCTGGGAGCGCCGCCTGACCAGACTCCGTGGTGCCTTCCTCGGCGGCAAGGTCGTTCATTTCAAGGACCTGGTCGACGAGATACTTGGCGATGAATCTTCCGCTCGCGCTTACGGGGGTATGACATCGATTGCCTCTCCCCTTCGCCGTCGCTCCCTGGCAGCGGCAGCAGTCCGGGCCGAGTGGCCAGCGATTGCCGGCCTCCTCGAAGAGCAGCCCGGGCTGATCGATGCCGCCCTGACGACGATCGATGACTTCCGGGCCAACCTGATCGGGGTTGACCGCTTCGAGGTCGATGAGGTGGCCGACCTGGTAGGTCCGATGGCGGGCGTCTACCGCAACTACCTCGAGGAACTGGAGCGGAGCTCGCTCACGGACCTTCCAGCCCGCGCCGCCCTCGCTACTACCCGCACGCTTGAAGAGTGGCAGGGGCGCCCGGTCTTCATCGCGGGCTTCGATGACCTGACCGCCCAGCAGCTCGAACTGATCCGCCGGATCTCCGCGCAGACGGATGTGACCATCGCGATCACCCACGAGAAGGGCAACCTGGCGATGGCCGTGACCGAGGGGCTGCTCGGCGACCTGATCAGGATTGGCGGAACAGTCGAGCGGGAAACGGAGCGGCCACCGGTCTCACCGGATCACACCCCGCTCCTGG
>JAUPTY010000026.1 GCA_030917845.1 Actinomycetota bacterium
GGGAGGCCGCAGAACTCGCAGGTGTTGATGTCTCTGGGAGTGAGCTGTTCGCAGCGGCGGCAGACGCGGAGGTTCACCGGAGTGCGGGGGAGGGTCGAGCCACCTTCGGCCTGGGGCAGCACGACGGCTACGGGCTCGAGTTCTTCGCCGGTTTCGGCGTCGCGATAGACGACCCCGTCACGGAGCGGCACGATGGCTTCACGACCGGATGCGGGGGCGCGAAGACGGTAGATCGGATCGGTGGCAGCGCTTTCGGTACTCATCAAGGTGGAGAATATCCATCAATGAAGATTCTGATCTTTCACGGGTACCTGCTGCGCGGGACCGGAAGCAATATCTATAACGCCAGTCTCGCCAGCGCTCTGGCCGGACTGGGCCATGAGGTCCACCTGCTTTGCCAGGACAAGGAGGCCGAGAATCTCGACTGGGTGAACGCGGTCGGGACCTGGCCGGATTCCGCCGGACCGGACTCGATCGGCGAGTTGTCAGTCGAGGAACTGCGGGCACCTCAGGGCAAGGGTTCGGTCACCGTTTACCGGCCGCCGATCGGCAAGCTGCTGCCCGTCTATGTCGAGGATCCCTACGAGGGTTTCGAGGCAAGGGCCTTCCCCCGTCTGACTGACGAGGAGATCGACTTCTACATCGGCACCAATGTGGCCGCAGCGCAGGCGGTGGACCGCAGGGTTGGCGGGGTCGAAGCGGCGCTGGCCAATCACCTGATCATGGGGCCGGTCATTCTGGCCCGTTCCGGAATCCGCCCTTACGCCGTCAAGAACCATGGCTCGGATCTCGAATACACGATCAAGCCGAACCCCCGGTTCATTCCCTGGGCTACGGAAGGCGTGGAATCGGCCGCCGCCGTCCTGGTCGGTTCACATCACACGGCTGCCTCGATGTGGGAGGCCCTGCCGGGCCTTGGTCTGGAAGAAAAGACCGGCTTCGGACCCCCGGGTGTCGACACCGAAGCTTTCGCACCGCTCGCTCCGGGTGAGCATGAGGCCCGGATCGCGGAGCTGAGGGAGCAGATCGAGAACGCGCCACCCTCGGATGATTTCGGCCGCGACGAGGATGAGGCGGTCGCCTCGCTGGCCGAGTTCGAAGCGGCTGAAGGTCCGAGGGTGATCTTCGTCGGCAAGCTGATCGTCTCCAAGGGCGTCGACCTGATCGTCGCCGCCTGGCCGTTGATTCACCAGGCGAACCCGGGGGCGCGGCTCCTGCTGGTCGGCTTCGGTGCCTACGAGATGGGCCTCCGCGCCCTGGTCACCGCAGCCACCGATGGAGACATCGACAGCGCCCGCGACATCGCCCGGGTTGGATGGGCACTGGAGGGCGGGGAGGAAAAGCCACTCGAATATCTGACCGCTTTCTTCAACGACCTTCCGGAGGGCTACGCCGAGGCAGGCATCGCCGCCGCGGGTTCGATCTCCTTCGCCGGGCGACTCGAGCATTCCGAAGTGGCCCGGGTCGTGCCGGCCTCGGATTCGATGATCGTGCCCAGCACCTTCCCCGAGGCATTCGGGATGGTCGCTGCCGAGGCGGCCGCTTCCGGGGTGCTCCCGGTCTGCGCTGAACACTCCGGTCTGGCCGAGGTGACAGCGACCCTGGCCGAGGAAGTCCCCGCGGTGAAACCGATGATCGGCCTGCCTCTTGGCCCCGGCGCGGTGGCCGAGCTGGGTGGCAAGGTCAACCGGTGGCTCGCCCTCGAGGAACCGGAGAGACGCCTGATCGGCAAAAACATTGCCGAGTCCGCCGATAGGAATTGGAGTTGGCAGGGTGTTGCGAGGGATGTGATTTCCGCATCAGCAGGCGAAGTTCGAAGGGTCGACCAGGCATGAGGCAGGGTCACAAACCTTTCGTCCACGGCTTCAATAGAATGGCTGTCGTCTCATGACCCGCCTCCCGATTCTCAAGATGGTGCTCGCCGTAATCGTGCTGAGCGTTATCCAGTCAGTGATAATGCTCCAGTTCGACTGGTTCGGCGATGCCGCGTCCGTCGAGGCCGGCCCGATCGACACTTTGCTCGAAGTCACGATCATCCTGTCGTCCTTCGTCTTCGCAATTGTCTGCGTCGCTCTCGGCTACGCCCTCTACAAGTGGCGGGCCAAGCCGGGCGACGAGAGTGACGGACTTCCGATCCACGGCAACACCCGGCTGGAGATCATCTGGACGGTCATTCCCGTGATCCTCGTGCTCGGACTCGGTGGCTATTCCTGGGCCGTACTCGAGGACATCGAGAAGGAAGACGAGAACGCCCTCACGATCAACACTTACGCGCAGCAATTCGCCTGGACCTTCGGTTACCCGGAGAACGGCAACAAGTGGTCAGAAGGTGAGTTCCACGTCCCTGTGGGTCGTCAGGTCCACTTCGAACTTCAGGCCCAGGACGTGATCCACTCTTTCTGGGTGCCGGAATGGCGGATCAAGATGGATGCGGTGCCAGGGCTCGCGACGGATGTCATCGTGACTCCGGAGAAGGAAGGCACCTACCAGCTGATCTGTACCGAGCTTTGCGGCTTCGGCCACACCACGATGCGGGCCAAGGTAGTGGTCGAGTCCCAAGAGGAATTCGATGCCTGGATCAAGGAGCAGACCCAGGAAGTGCCTGAGGATCTGTTGCTGACCAAGGATCAGTACCTGGAAAAGCAGAAGCAGTTGGAAGAACAGTCCGGGGGCATAGAAGGCAGCGGAGTGCAGGAAGAATGATGACTCCGTTCCGAACCCTGATTATGGAGGTCAAGTAATGGCAGCGGCAATCAGACAGCCCGGTTGGTATCGCGGGGCGATTGGCTTGGTTCTTGGTGCCGCGTTCGGCTTCGGTCTCGTGGTTGCCCTCCGTGCGATTTCGGGTCTGGACGTCTTCCAGACCGAGCAGACCGGCTACCCGCATATCGTCGTACCGCTGATTACGGCCCCGTTCGGCTTCCTCTTCGGTTTCGGCGCCTTCGACTACTGGTTCCGCTGGGCCGCCGGAAAGCCGACCATCCCTGAGGATCACTCGGGTCACGGTGCTTACAGCTGGAAGGATTACTTCAAGTTCAACACCGACCACAAGGTCATCGGAACGCAGTATGTCGTCACCACGATGATCTTCTTCCTGATCGGCGGGCTGCTCGCCCTGCTGATCCGGGCCGAACTGGCCCAGCCTGGCGCCCAGATCGTCGCTGCTAACACTTACAACGGTCTTTTCTCGACCCACGCAGTGGTGATGATCTTCCTCTTCATCATTCCTATCTTCGCGGGGCTTGCCAACTATGTCCTGCCGCTGATGATCGGCGCCCCGGACATGGCTTTCCCACGCCTGAATGCGCTTTCTTTCTGGCTACTGCCGATCGCCGGCATCATCTTCCTGGCCAGCTTCCTCGCTCCGGGCGGCGCCTTCGATGCCGGCTGGACCGGTTACGCACCATTGTCCACAGGGGCACCACTGGGACAATCGTTCTTCAACATAGGCGTGCAGTTTGCAGGTGCGTCATCTATTGCAACCGCTTTGAACTTCCTGGTGACGATCATCACCATGCGTGCGCCAGGGATGAATCTCTGGCGAATGCCACTCCTGGTCTGGGCCAACCTTTCAACCTCGCTGCTGGTCGTCGGTGCGACCCCGTTCGTTGCGGGCGCCCAGTTCATGGTCTTTTTCGACCGCATCCTCGGGATGAACTTCTTCAATTTCCTCGAGGGTGGCGACGTCATCTCCTACCAGCACATCTTCTGGTTCTACTCACACCCGGCGGTCTACATCATGATGTTGCCCGGCTTCGGGATCGTTTCCGAGATCATTTCGACCCATGCCCGAAAACCGGTCTTCGGATACCGGCTCATGGCACTCGCCCTGATCGGAATCGTGGTGCTCAGCTATTCGGTCTGGGCCCACCACATGTTCGTCGCCGGAATGTTCGACTGGCTGCGCGTGCCGATCATGATCACGACCCTGTTGATCGCGGTGCCAACCGGAATCAAGGTGTTTTCCTGGCTGGGAACGCTGTTCTACGGGAAAATCCACACATATTCGACGGCGATGCTGTTCTCTCTCGCCTTCATCATCACCTTCACGGTGGGTGGCATTTCCGGCGTCATGCTGGGCATGATTCCGATCGACATTCACGTGTCGGACACCTACTTCGTGGTGGCTCACATCCACTTCGTGCTGTTCGGCGGTTCGGTCTTCACGATCTTCGCCGGGATCTATCACTGGTTCCCGAAGATGACCGGACGCATGTATGACGAACGTCTCGGCCGGGTCCATTTCTGGGGCACGGTCATCGGCACCTGGCTCACCTTCATCCCGATGCATTGGGTCGGCATGGACGGCATGCCCCGACGCGTCGCGGACTACGCCAGCCAGTACGGCGACTGGAACCTGATGATCTCGATCTCGGCCTTCCTGCTCGGCGCCACCCAGCTGGTCTTCCTCTACAACATGATCGTCAGCTGGCGGTTCGGTCCCAAGGCCGGCAACAACCCCTGGCGTGCGAACACCATCGAGTGGCAGGTTTCCTCGCCGCCGCCGGTGTTCAACTTCGACGAGATCCCGCGCGTCGTCGGTGGGCCGTACGAGTACGGCACCCCGGGTGCGCGCCACGCCATCATGGGTGGCGAGGGCGAGGGAGCTGAGATTCCTGAAACCAAGCCAAGCACGGTGACAGCGCCTTCATGAGCGGGCCACTTCTCATTTTTCTGAATGAAGTCGCGGGCGGCCGCAAGCTGATCGAGGCAGTTCGCGCCAAGGCAGTCGACGCTTCATACGTGGTCGTCGTGGCCCCGCAGAACCAGCCGTCGGTCGGCCAGCTTTTCGCCCCCGAAGAGGCGGCTGAAGCGGCCCGCGCCCGGGTCGATGTGACCCTGGCGGTGCTGGACGAGTTCGGCATCGAGGCGATCGGCGAAGTTCTCGACCCGGAATACGATCTGGCTCTGGGAGACGCGATCCGCAGCCACCGTCCTTCCGAGGTCCTGCTCTCCTGCACCTACGACTTCCGCTTCGGCCTGACCCGCAGGGACCTGCTCGAATGGGCAGAGCTCACCTTCGGCAAGGTCACCACGATCACGCACATCCCGGTCCGGATCGAGGATGACTCGATCAGCATGAACGTGACCCACACCCTGGTCGTCGCCAACCGGACCCTGACCGACGATGCCCTTCAGGCCCGTTTGCTGGATCACACCGGCGAGCGTCCCCATCGGTACACGATCATCGCCCCGGCGGCCGACGACGTCTCCGAGGCGACTGTCGCCCGGAACCTCGCCAGCCTGATGGCCAAGCTCTACCACGCTGACATTGATGCGACCGGCCAGCCGATGAGTCCGGATCCCTTCGATGCGGTGAAGAACGCGATCGAGCATTACCGGGTCGACGAAGTTCTGATCTCGACTCTGAGTGGCGAGCAGTCGCACTGGCTCGAGGAAGACCTGATTGGTCGGGTTCGTGAGATCACCGACAAGCCGGTCGAGCACAACGAAGCCGGCCGTCCCCCAGAAGCTGTCGCTGCAGTGGTCGCCGAAGGCGAGACCACGGAACCTGCCAGTGACGATTCAACCGCGGAAAGCAACGAGGCATAGAGATGGAAAGCGCAAGCATCGCCGCCCACGGTCATGTCGATGAGCACCATCACGGTCCGCCGGAGGCCCATCAGAGCGCCCGGATCGACCGCACGGTCCTCGGCATCCTGCTCTTCATCCTTTCGGAGATCATGCTGTTCGGCGCGTTCTTCGCGGCCTACTTCTTCCTCCGTGTAGTCGCCGATCCGGATTCATGGCCGCCCGCCGGAATCGAGCTTCCGGTTCTCATCGCCGGCATCAACACCGCCGTCCTGATTTCGTCCTCCTTCACCGTTCACTACGCGCTCGAGGCGATCAAGCACAACAACCATCGCGGTCTCAAGCTCGGTCTCACCCTGACCTGGCTGCTCGGTGCGACCTTCCTTTTCATCCAGATCAACGAGTACATCCACATCGGCTTCACGCCGCGTGACGGTGCTTTCGGTTCGATCTTCTTCAGTCTCACCGGTCTCCACGGTGCCCACGTTTTCGTCGGTCTGCTGCTTCTGACCTTCGCGAACATACGCGCCTACCGGGGCCATTTCGGTCCGGAACAGAAGGACCACCTCGGTGTCGAAGTGCCAGGTATCTACTGGCATTTCGTTGACATCATGTGGATCATCGTGTTCCTCGCCATCTACATCATCTGACCCGGGTCATGAGCGACCCCGAGGTCCGGGAGGGAGACGAATCTGCGGAAGTGGAGGAGTCGCCTGTTCCTGCCCGGGACGAGAGGTTTGGCCTGAACCTGGGCAACCCGGTCGAGTCCGAGGGTGCGGCATTCAGCTGGCTGGTGGTCGTGATCGTCGCCGGGGTTTCGATCGCCGCGGTAGCGAAGCTGATTTCTCCACTCGCCTCACTGATCTGGATCCTGATCCTCCTGGCGATCCTTGCTGTCCCGATTTTCAAGGGTCTCCGGCATCAGCTCGGCAGCCCAGACGACGACGAGTAGCCGGCAGCACCTCATCGGCTTGTTCCCTTTCTGAGGGCGTTTGCCCACCGATTCGGTGGGCAAACGCCCTCAGTTAGGACCTGGGGAGGGGAAAGGTCTCCGATTTTTCACCTTTGGGTCTTGACAGACCCTGTGGGATATGTAGGATGAACGAATTGTTGAACAATTCCTCCAGATGGGAGCAGGTACGCAATGTCAGTGATTCAGCGAATTTCAACCAGAAAGTCAGTTGCGGTAGTCGCAGCTGCAGCGCTGGTTTTCGCGCTGGTCATGTTGATTGCCAGGGGTGACTCGTCCAAGGCTGAGGCTCCGACGCCCGCCACAAGCGTGATCATTCTCAGTGGCGACGGCATGGGTATTCAGCAGCGCACAGCGATTCAGTACGCGCTTTACGGCCTCAATAAGCGCCAGCCGATGGACGCCCTTCCTTACACGGGCTTCCTCGACACGATTCCGGCCGGTCCGACCGCGGTGACCGACTCCGCCGCAGGTGCAACTGCCTGGGCGATCGGCAAGAAGACGATCAACGGCTACACCGGTCTCGGTCCGGACAAGAAGCGCGTCCCGACCCTTCTGGACATTGCCAAGGAACAGGGCAAGACCACCGCTCTGATCAACGACCACGACGTCACCAACGCGACCCTGGCTGCCTTCGGTGGCCCGGTCATCGAGCGTGACTGGAAGTCCGTGATCGCCGACAAGGAGATCTACAACAACAAGGTAGACATCCTGATGGGCGGCAACGAGGCTTACTGGTACCCGCCGGGTAACGAAGGCAAGATCCCGAACACCAACAAGGACGGCGAGGACGACTCGGAAGGCACCAAGGGCAACCTGGTCGAGAAGGCAATCAGTCAGGGCTACCAGTACGCCTATGACAAGGACACCTTCGCTGACCTGACCGGTCCGCAGGCTCTCGCTCTGGTCCAGGACAGCCCGAAGCGGCGCTGGATCGAGACCAAGGGTTACGACTTCAAGACCGATCCTCATTACGTGCCGACCGTCGATCTGGTCAAGAAGGCCCTCGACATCGCCGACAACAACCCGAACGGGTTCTTCATGGCGATGGAAAGCGACGACCTCGATTCCGCCGGACACGAGCATGATGTCCGCAACGTGATCGAATCAGGCAAGACGGTCAATCAGATCGTCACCGCAGTTCAGGAATACCGGGAAACCAACCCGAACGTCCTGCTGATCGTCACCGCTGACCATGAGACCGGTGGCATGACCATCGAGGACTGGAACAACGGGGAGACCAACACCAACTCCGATGGTGACGACCCGATTCCCTACTGGGCCAAGAAGCCTCTCAACAACGCTGGTCCGAACGGTGAAGTTCCGATCCGCAGCGGCCCTGTGACCATCAAGGGAACCAACCGCAAGTTCAAGGTCGACTGGACCACCGGTGAGCACACCGGCGGAATGGTTCCGGTGACCGCGGTCGGTCCTCTGGCCGAAGAAATGGTTGGCGTCCACCACAACACGTGGGTATTTGACGTCGCCAAGCGCGCACTCCTTGGTCAGGAGTAGCCGGTAAGCAACGCGCTAACCGAAGGGCCCGGGCTTGCCCGGGCCCTTCGTTTTGGCGGCCACCGCGACCCACGCCTAGACTCACATGAATGAAAGAGCAGCGATGACCCTGTCCCTGGATCACGAACCGGGCGAAAGCCTTCTGCCGCCGGTTCCCGGCGAGCTTCCCGGACCCCGCAGCGCCGCTGAGCTGGCCCGGCTGCGTGAGGTGATCTATCCCGGGACTGCGAACCATCTGGTTCCGCTGGTCGTCGCCTCAAAGTCGGGGTATCTGGTCCATGATCTCGATGGAAACTCTTTCGTCGACCTGGTTTCCTCTTCGGCTTCGGTGCCGCTCGGGGCAGGGCGCGAGGATCTGATCGAGCCCCTCGTCGCCACGATGAGGAATATCGGCAACGAGGACAGCCACGGCCTGGCCACGGAACTGATGCTGCCGCTGGCCGAGAAGCTGATTTCGATCACTCCGGATTCACTGACCCGGGTCGACCTCGGTCTGAATGGAACCGAAGTAGTGGAGACCGCGGTCAAGATGATGCGCCGGGCGACCGGCCGGCCGATGGTCCTCGGATTCCTCGGCGGCTACCACGGAGAAACCTCCCTCACCTCGGTTCTCGGGGCAGAGGAAACCGAAATCAGCAAGGGGATCAGGCCTCTTTCGTCGGGCTTCTTCCACGCGCCTTACCCGAACCCGTTCCGCAGTCCGTTTGCGCCTCCGCGGCCGGGCGGCAGCGGCGATTCGACAGTTGACTTCATCCGTGACCACCTGCTCTTCCACGCCGTTGACCCGGAAGAGGTGGCCGGCGTGCTGATCGAGCCCATTCTCGGCTCTGGCGGCTGTGTCGCACCTTCCCAGGAGTTCTGGGATGCCCTGGTCGCGCTCTGCGAGGAGTACGGCTGGATGCTGGCGGTTGATGAGGTGAAGACCGGCTTCGGCCGCTCCGGTGAGATGTTCGCGGTCGAGAAGTGGGGCATACAGCCCGACCTGATGTGTCTCGGCAAGGCGATGGGCGGCGGTGTCGCGCCGATCGGCGCCGTGCTTGGCTCCGAGCGGGCGATGGGTGGCTACGACGACGTGCCGACCGGATCGACCTGGTCCTGGCTGCCCTGGGCCTGCGCCGCCTCACTCGCCACGATCGAGGCCTTCGAGAACGAGCCGATCCTCAAGAACGTGCGGGCGCTTGAAGCGGTCGGGCGCGAGAAGCTGGGAGCGATCATGGAGCGCCACCCGCAGGTGGGTGACGCCAGGGCCTTCGGTGGCTTCCAGGCACTCGAGTTCGTCCACGACCGCGAGAGCAGGGAGCGCGACTCGGAACTTCAGCATCTGGTCGCCCGGAAGGCGACGGAACTCGGAATTCTCACCGATTCCAGTTCGGCCTCGCTGAACATCCAGCCTTCGCTGGCCATGCAGCCGGAAGTCTTCAGTGCCGCGCTCGACCGGATCGCCGAAGCGGTTGATCAGGCGATCGTGGAGCTCGGTCGATGACCGCAGCCGAAACGCTGACCGCCCAGCTGGGTGCGGAACTGGACGAGATGCAGGCGAAGGGCACGCTCAAGGACTTGCGGGTCTACGAGTCTCCCCAGGGCCCGGAAGTGAAGCTCAGGGGGCTCGGTGACGTGACTGTGCTCTCCTCGAATGACTACCTCGGCATGGCCGACAACCCGGCCGTGATCGAGGCTGGTGTCGAAGCCCTGAAGAAGTACGGGGCGGGCACGGCTTCGGTCCGCTTCATCTGCGGTCTCTTCGAGCCTCATCTCGAACTGGAAAGAGACCTCGCCGACTTTCTCGGTACCGGTTCCTCGCTCAGCTACGTCTCCTGCTGGACCGCCAACCACGCGATCCTTGATGCGCTCAGTGACAAGGGGACACACATCTTCTCCGACGAGCTGAACCACGCTTCGATCATCGACGCGATGAAGCTGGCCCGGCCTGGCGGCAAGTCGATCTATCCGCATTCCGACATGGACGCCCTCGAGGCAGCCCTGATCGAGAATGCCGGAGCTGAACGCAAGCTGGTGGTTACCGACGGCGTCTTCAGCATGGAGGGCGACCTCGCGAATCTGCCGCGGCTGGTCGAACTCTGCGAAGAGCACGAGGCGGTGCTGATCGTCGATGACTCCCACGGCCTTGGAGTGTTGGGCGAGACCGGAAGGGGCACTGCCGAGCATTTCGGCCTCCACGGCCGGGTGGACATCATCACGGGAACCCTGGGCAAGGCCCTCGGTGGCGGCGCCGGCGGCTTCGTCGCCGGTTCAAGCGAGCTCTGCCGTGTACTGGAACAACGCTCGCGGCCCCAGCTCTTCTCCAATGGCCTGCCACCCACGGTTGCTGCCAGCGCCCGCCAGGCCCTGATCGAGCTGCGTGACAGTCCTCAGCTGGTCGAGCGTCTGCGCCGGAACACCGCCGCCTACCGTGGCATGCTGATCGAAGCAGGATTCGACCCGATCCCGGGAGACAGCGCGATCGTTCCGGTCCTGGTCGGCGAGACCTCCCGGGCAATCGAGATATCCCGGAAGATGCTGGAGGACGGGGTCTTCGTCACCGGCTTCGGCTACCCCGTAGTCCCGGAGGGCACCGCCCGCATCCGCTCCCAGATCTCCGCCGCAATGGAGGACTGGCAGCTCGAGAAGGCGGTCGCCGCCATGACCCGCGCTGCTACCTGATCCAGTAGGCCTTGAGGAGGGTTTGCTCGATGGTCCAGGTGGTGTTCTCGCCGCCCTTGAAGCGGTGGGTGACTCCCGGTTCGAGTTCGAGCTGGCTGCCGTCCTCGAAGGTGACGTTGCCCTTGCCGGTGATCACCATGAAGGACTCTTCGACTTCTGTGTCGGTCACGACGCCGGGGGTGATCTGCCAGAGGCCGGAAGTCTCGCCGTTGTCTGCTTCGAGCAGGGTGAGTTCGGTGGTTTCGGGGGAGCCAGAGACGATCTGTTCCGGATCGAGTTCTTCCGGTTCTAGCTGGCTGAGCACGGGATGGGAGTTCATTCGGGATTCCTTCTGTAGCGGGCCGGGTCCGGCCTGGGTGGGGCCTTGGCGATCATTGCGAGATTGACCGGGTCGAGCAGGTTCATGAAGATCTTCGCGCAGTGGACGATCTGGTCGAGCTCGATGTGCTCGGCCGGGGTGTGGGCCGATTCGATCGAGCCGGGGCCGAAGACCATCGCTTCGGAACCGCCGAAGTCGACGAAGTTGTGTGCGTCGGTCCAGGCTGGAACCCCGATGGTCTCGGGCTGGCGGCCGACCACGCTCTGGGACGCTGAGTCGACCGCCAGCCGGAGCGGAGAGTCCTCCGGCAGTTCGAATGGAACTGTGCCCTCGACCATCTGGACATCGCCGCCGAACCTTGCGGCGAAGGCTTCTACATCGGAAATCGTGTTTGCCAGGTCCTGGCCGGGGACCAGGCGGATCCGCAGGCGCAGGGTGCAGGTGTCCGGGATCACGTTCATGCCGTCACCGGTTTCAATCTCGGTGACACTGGCCAGCGATTTGCCGAGTACCGGATGGCTGTGTGCGTCCAGGCCGAGATCCCCCAGCGAGCTGATCAGATTCGCGGCGGCATGGGCAGCGTTCTCGCCCAGTTCAGCCATCGAGCCGTGCGCGCTGACGCCGCGGACATGAATCAACGCCTCGAGGTCACCGCATTCGACCGTGCCGGCGTTCAACTCCGAACCTTCCAGGGCGATTGCAAACCTTGGCGAGAGATCGGTTGCCAGCGACCTTGATCCGCTGCCGCCCGATTCCTCGTCGACCGGAAAGGCGAAGACGGCAGGGAGATCGTCGAGGCCGACCCCGTCGCGGGCAAGCCAGCGGGCTGCGAGCAGGCAGGCGGCGACTCCGCCCTTGTCATCGACCGAGCCGAGCCCATGGAGAACACCGTTCTCGACCCGCGGGACTGTCGCCTCGGGCCAGGTCGGGGTGATCGTGTCGAGGTGGGCGGCAATCGCCAGAACGGGCTTCCGGGAAGCACCGAGGACGAGGCTGTCCCGGCCGATCTCTGCGGGAACCCGCCGCACGCTCAATCCGTCCTGACGGCAGATCTCTTCTACCCGATCGACGATCCGGCCTTCACCGCCGGAAGGGGAATAGATCGAAACGAGGTCAGAGAGGAGTTCCGTCGCCTCTTCAAGTTCGGCGGCGTTGATCTGCGGGGTCAAAGATCAGCCTCTGCGGCCGAGGAGGCGCTTCACCGGACCGCCCTTGGCGTCCCGCAGGACTTCGCGGGCGCAGTTGCGGCCGTTGGCTCCGGTCACTCCGCCGCCGGGATGGGTGCCGGCGCCGCAGAGCCAAAGGCCCTCGATCGGGGTCCGGTACTCGGACCAGCCACGAACCGGGCGCAAGGTGAAGAGCTGATCGAAGGCCATGTCGCCATGAAGGGCGTGGCCGCCGTGGATGCCGAGCAGTCTTTCCAGGCCGAGCGGGCTGAGGACCTGTCGGTGAAGGATCGATTCGGTCAGGCCGGGGAAGTAGGTCTCCAGCTTGGCGATCGCCCGGTCGGCAACCTCTTCGGCGATGTCTTCCCAGGATCCCTCGGCCAGCTCGTAGGGCTGGGAGTTGATGTCGATGGTCAGGACGTGATGGCCTTCGGGCGCCAGCGACGGATCGTGGACGGTCGGGATACACATCTCGATATGGGGATCATCGGCCGGTTTGCCCGCCCGGGCCTCGGCCTGGGCCCGGTCCATGTCAGCCAGCGGCTGGTTCACTTCCATGATGCCCCGGTGGTAAGGCTGGACGCCCTCGCCCGGCATGTTGGTCGCAACGGGCAGCTTGTCGACCGCCAGGTTGATCTTCATGCTGGTGCCCTGACAGCGGTATGCCTTGACCGAAGCGGTGAAGGTGTCCGGCAGCGAGCCATCCGGGGCGAGCCCGAGGAAGGTCGTTTTCGGATCGGCGTTGGAAAGGACCCGGCCGGCAGTGATCACTTCGCCGCCGGCCAGTCGCACGCCGGTGGCGCGGCCATCCTCGACCAGGATCTCGTCGACCTCTGCTTCGGTCCTGATCTCAGCTCCGGCCTCGCGGGCGGCGTCGGCCATCGCTTCGGTGACCCGGCCGATCCCGCCCTTGACGAAGCCCCAGGATCGGGCACCGGCTTCGGTGTCCTCGCCGGCATGGTCGTGAAGCAGGATGTAGGCGGAGCCGGGGCTGGAGGGTCCGGCGATCGAATCGTTGATCGCATGCCAGCCGATCGCGGCCTTCACGTATTCGTTCTCGAAACGTTCCGCGAGGAACTGGGCTACCGAGGTGGTGAAGAGGAAGAGGGCCTCGTTGATCATGTCCCGCTTGCCGGCGGCGAGCTTGCCGACCTTGAGCAGGGAGGCGAGGTCGGCCGCACTGGTAGGCCGGGGCGAGGGGGGAGTGGTGTCGATCAGCGGGGTGACCAGACCGGCCAGCTCGGCCAGATGCTCCTCGAAGGCGGGATAGGCATCGGCGTCGTGATCGGAGAAGGCGCGGATCGCGGCCTGGGCCTCGGCCGTGTCATCGGAAAGTTCAAGGCGGGTGCCGTCGGCGAAGAGATGGAGCGAAGGTCCGGCCGGATCGACGACGATGCCGCGCTCGACCAGCTTCATGTCAGACCAGATTTCTTCCCGCAGCATGCTCAGCACATAGGCCCCGGTCGAGGCCTTGTATCCGGGTGCGAATTCCTCGGTGACGCAGCAGCCGCCAACGATGTCACGGCGTTCGAGCACGACCGTCTTCAGGCCCTCGCGGGCAAGGTAATACGAGGCGACGAGCCCGTTGTGGCCGCCACCGACAATCGCTACGTCGTAGGTCATCTTGCTCCTTGTCGAACTCGGGAAAGCTGGTAGGCGACCAGGGAGAAGAGCCCGGCCGCAAGCAGCATGAGGAAGCTCATTGCCGCACCTGCATTGAGGTTGCCGTTCTCCAGGACCAGGTCACTGACCACGTTCCCGAGCATGTATCCGGTGGTTCCACCGACCAGGGTCGGGGCGGCGAAGTCGGTGAACAGGGGCACGTACACGAGCAGCAGGGCGATGAAAATTCCCGGCGCGATCAGCGGCAGGAGGACGCGGCGGAAGGTCGTGAACCAGCCAGCGCCCATGTCCCTGGCAGCCTCGAACAGCCCGGCGTCGACGGCCTTCATCGAGGCGTAGATCGGGATCACCGTGTAGGTGAGGTAACTGGTCGAAAGGACGACGATGACCGAGAACTTGTTGAAGAGCAGGGCATCGATCGGAACGTTGATCAGCCCGATCGACATCAGGGCCTCGTTGATCAGTCCCTCGCGGCCGAGCAGCATCCGCCAGGCGTAGATCCGGACCATCGGGTTGAGCTCGTCGGCCAGGACGAGAGCGAGCAGCAGCGGCAGCTCGAAGCGGCCGGCCTTGTAGGCGAGAACGTAAGCCAGCGGGATGCCGACGATCAGCTGCGCGATCATCGCGATCGTCGCGATCTGGAAGGTGGTCCAGGCGATTTCCCGGTAGAGCGGGTCGGAGAGGATGTCGCTGAAGTTGGTGAGAGTGAACCCGGACTGGCCGGTCAGATCCCCGTACTGGAAGCTGAAGTAGACGAGGATCCCCATCGGGACGAGGAAGAGCAGAACCAGGACCGACGTCGGCAGGCTCATGAAGGCCAGCGGGCGCAGCATCCTGGAAAGGCGCCCCGGGCGTTCCCCGGTCACGGTCGGGACGTGGGCGACAGGCACACCCATCAGCGCACCGCCCCGGTGACCAGATCGGCCGCGTCACGGTCGGTGCCGCCGCGTCGCCGGGTCATCAGCTTCATGCCGTACCAGAGTGCGAAGACCAGGAGTACCTGAGCCAGGGCAATCACGGTCGAGGCCGCGTTGACGACTGGCAGGTTGGATGAGTGGCGCAGTACGCCATACACCCAGACCGGGAAGGTCTGCTCGAAGCCGCCGGTGAAGAAGCTGATCTCGAAGTTGTTGAAGGACCAGGCGAAAGCAAAGATCGCCGCAGCGGCGAGTGACGGGGCGATCTGGGGGAGGACGATGTAGCGCATCATCTGGAGCTGGCTGGCTCCCATGTCGATCGCCGCTTCCTCCAGCGAAGGGTTGAAGCGGATCAGACCGGCCGAGACCACCGCCACGACCAGCGGGAAGGTGACCACGATGTGCATCAGGATGATCGTCTGGAGCGACAGCATCATCTGGATCTGGCTGAAGAAGATCAGGCCGGCGACCCCGATGATCAGCCAGGGGACGACAAGCACGGCACCGTGAACGCCCGCCACCAGGGGCCTGCCCCGGAATGGAATCCGGGTCAGGCCCCAGGAAGCGAGGGTGCCGAGAATGAGAGAAACGACAGTGACGATCGAGGCGACCATCACCGAGTTGCCGATCGCCGTCATCGCGCCGTCATCGTTCAGTGCCTCCGAGTACCACTTGGTGGTG
This sequence comes from Actinomycetota bacterium, assembly GCA_030917845.1. Taxonomy (GTDB): domain Bacteria; phylum Actinomycetota; class Thermoleophilia; order Solirubrobacterales; family 70-9; genus 67-14. The sequence goes on from JAUPTY010000026.1 coordinate 15,385, forward strand.
AACCCCTCCCAGGGGAGGGAGATCACCGTGGAGTCGTTGAACGAGAACAGCGCGAGCAGCATGACGGGCCCGAACAGGATCACCATCACCAGCCCGGTGAGGCCGATGCTGAGAGCGTTCGGGAGCGCCCGCTGTATGCGACGGGAGAGCGGCATGTTGATCAGCCGGTACGGACTTCCTGCCAGGCCTTGGTGTAGGCCGCCATGTCATCCGGCTGGGTGAGCGGAATCGAGCCCTCGATGCTGGCCGGGTTCGAGGTCTGCTTGTACTTCTTGGGGACCAACGGCTCGGCCTTCGGGTTCGTGATTACGAAACCGTTGGTGGCCGAAATCGCCTGGGCCTCGGGGGATGCGTAGAAGTTAAGGAGCTTGTACGCAGCATCCGTGTTCTGGGCCTTGGAGGTGATTCCGAGACCGCAGATCCATGACCAGGTGCCTTCGGTCGGGGCAACCCATTCGACCGGCAGGCCTTCAGCCTGCATGTCCTGGGCAGTACCACGGCCACCGTTCGCAACAACGACTTCGCCGGTCTTGAACAAATTGACCATGTCGGAATCCGAATCCGGGTAACTCCGGATGTCATCCTGGTGATCGATCAGGAACTGCTTGGCTTCCTCGAGCTGCTCGGAATCCATGTTGAACGGATCCTCGAAGCCAAGGGTCAGCGCGGCGACACCGAGCGGAGCAACCGAGCTGGATCCTTCGACTGCGATCTTTCCGGCGAACTCGTCGCTGAACATCTGCTCGTAGGACTCAACGCCCTCCGGGATCTCCTCGGTGTTGTAGATGATTCCGTAGGGGCCGGCCGAGAGCGGGATCATGATGACTTCGCCGTTCTGGCGGACCTGGGGCTGATCACGGAACTCGAGATCGTTCCAGTCGGTGATGCCGGAAGTGTCAATCGGCCGCAGCTGTTCCCGCTGAAGCAGTGGTTCGGCTTCGTCCAGGCAGACCTCGACCACATCGGCTTCGAATCCGCCGGCCAACTTCGCTGCGGCTTCCTCGTTCGAGTTGAAGGTCGCGATCTTCAGGTCGACGTCCGGGTTGGCCTTGCGGAAGGGGTTGAGTTGTTCGTCGGTGACCGTGTCGTCATAGGCGAACAGGCGCAGGGTTCCGGTGGCTGGCTTGTCGGCTTCCGCCTGGGTCGGTGCGGTGGCCTCTTCCGTGGTGCCGGAATCGGATCCGCAAGCGGCCAAGACCGGGATCGCCGCCAGAAGCGCGATCAGGATAGTCAGTTTCTTCAGGTGTTTCATGCTCTCCTCGGTGGGCTGGGGTTTCGGGTCAACTGCTTGTCTGGAACTCTTCGAAGGCCCGCACCCACTCGTCGTAGAGCGGGGGGTAGGTCTCGGGAATCGCGTCATCAAGAGCGGAGGGATCGGCGGTGGCGCGATCAGCCTCGGGGATCAGCGGCATCGCCGCCGGGTTGGTCACCACGTAGCCGTTCTTGCCGCGGATCGCCTGGGCCTTTGCCGAGGCCTGCCAGTTGATCAACCTGTAGGCGGCATCAAGGTTCTCTGCCTTCGAGGTGATCCCGAAGCCGCAGACCCAGGAGAGGGTTCCTTCCTCGGGAGCGATCCACTTGACCGGCAACCCGGCTTCCTTCATTCGCTTTGCCTGGCCGCTGTTTCCGTCGGAGATGACCACTTCCCCGGACTTGAAGAGGTTGACCAGATCGGAATCGGATCGCCAGAGAGCCCGGAAGTGATCCCGGTTCTCATTCATGAAGTCACTGACCTCGGCCAGCTGCTCCTCGTCCATATTCATCGGATCTTCAATCCCCTTGACCAGGGCGCTGACCGCGATCGGCGGCAGGGCGTAATCGCCCTCGAGGGCGGCCCGGCCTTCGAACTCGGAGTCGAAGATGTCGGCGTAGGAGGTGACGTCCCGGGTGATCTCGTCGGTGTTGACGATCACGCCATGCGGTCCGGCCGAGAGTGGCACCATGATCACGCCGCCGTCCTGGCGAACCCCTTCGGAATCATTGAAGGCGAGTTCCTGCCAGTCGGTCACCCCGGCGGTGTCCAGCGGGCGGAGCAGGCCGCGTCGAAGCAGCGGCTCGGCCTCATCGAGGCAGACCTCAACGACATCGGCCTCGAAGCCACCGGCCAGCTTGGCCGCGGCCTCGGAGTTCGAGTCGAAGGTGGCCGTCTTGATCTCCAGGTCAGGGTTCTGGGCCTGGAAGGGGTCCATCATCTCGGGCGTGACCGAGTCCTCGTAGGCAAAGACCCGGACCGTGCCCGTGGCGGGCGCATCCGGGTCGGAGGGGGCGGGAGCGACGTCTGTGGTGCCGGAATCGCCGCCACAGGCGACGAGGACTGCCGAGGCAAGGGCCGTGGTGAACACCAGGCCTAGTCGGTTGAACCTGGTGTGTTTCATTAGGTGCCTTCCGTGTCGGGGTCGGTCGCCGGAACCTCCGGCTCCTCAATTACGAAGCTGTGGTCTGTGGCCCAGCTGAGGTGGACCTCAGTACCGGCCTCGGAGGGGCCGCCGGTGTCGTTGTTCAGCTCGTGGACGATCAGCCGCTCGCCTGTCGCGAGCTCGACGATTAGCTGGGTCATCGAGCCGAGGTAGACGTTCTCAACGATCCGTCCGCGGACCAGGGAGCCGTCACCGGGGTCGACCGGTCCGGCATGGACGCTGATCTTCTCCGGGCGGATCGTGATCGTCTTCGAAGCATCCCGGTCGCCGTTCTCGCGGCAGGTGATCTGCAGTCCGTCGCCGAGACCGGCTGTTGCGATGTCACCATCCCAGGCGTCAATATCAATCTTCAGCAGGTTGGAGGTGCCGATGAAGTCGGCCACGAATTCGGAACGGGGCTTCTCGTACAGGCTGCGGGGATCGTCAATCTGCTCGACGTTGCCGCCGTTCATCACCGCGACCCGGTCAGACATCGTCAGTGCCTCTTCCTGGTCATGGGTGACGTAGACGAAGGTGGTGCCGGTCTGCTGCTGGATCGACTTCAGCTCGAGCTGCATCTCCTTGCGGAGCTTCAGGTCGAGGGCGCCAAGCGGCTCGTCGAGAAGCAGTGCGGCCGGCTGGTTGACCAGGGCCCGGGCCAGAGCCACCCGCTGCTGCTGGCCACCCGAGAGCTGGGCGGGATGCCGGGACTCGAAGCCTTCCATCCGGACTGCCGCGATCATTCCCTCGATCCGTTCGGTCGCCTGAGCTTTGTCC
>JAUPTY010000027.1 GCA_030917845.1 Actinomycetota bacterium
TTCGAGACGGCCTGCTCGGCCGCGATCGAGGCGGGAGCGATCGAGATCGCCTGGGCGGTCGCTCCCGAGAGCGAGGGCTTCTTCGTCTCGCCGGCGCTGCTTCGGCAGGACGACCCGGAGGCCGAGGCCAACCAGGAAGAGACCTTCGGGCCTCTGCTGACCCTGATCGAAGTGGCCGACGAGGAAGCGGCCGTCACGGCCGCGAACGCGACCCGCTTCGGCCTGGTCGGGGCGGTCCACGGCCGCGATCTCGGCCGGGCTGCCCGGGTCGCCGGCCGGATGACTACCGGGCTTCGCCGGATCAATGCCCCGACTCCGGGGGTGGACTACTATGCACCCTTCGGAGGCGAGGGTCAGTCTTCGTTCGGTCCCCGAGAGCAGGGCCGTGCCGCTCGCGAGTTCTTCACTTCCAGCAGCACGACCACGATCATCCCGCTCGACTAGAGCGGAACTTCAGATCGAAGCGGCTAGCGCCTTCTGAGCATGGCCATCGGAATGATCGCGATCAGCAGGTAAAGGGCCAGGCCAATCTGCTGGGCGACTGCGTCCGTCGTGGTGAAGCCGGTCAGGTGACTGATGTGGAAGGCGAAGTGGAGCGCCTGGGCGACGATCCAGGCTGTACACAAAGGAATGATCAGCTGCCGTGAGGGCTGGAACATTGCCCAGAGGAACATCACACCGAAACCGAGGTAGAGGCCGCCGATGTCGGTGATCAGGTGCTCGTTGTAGGGCGGCAGCAGCTGGACCAGGGCCGTGAAGAACGGGTAGTCGGTGTAAAAGGTTTCGGGTGCGAAGGAAGCGGGCAGACCGATCGCCAGGGCCGAGAGTCCGAGCACCCCGAGGCAGATCCGGATCACCGGCGAATCGGCTGGCGGTTCCTTTGCTTTCCGGCTGGCCGATCTGCCCGTCACGCGGCAAGCTTAATCAGGCGTCCGGGCATCTCCGGTTCAGCGGCCGCGGCCGATCAGGTTGCTGCGCTTCAGACCGCCGGCCGGGGGCAGGCTGTAGAGGTCCCCGTCACTGGCCAGCCAGAGCGGGCCATCGAAACGGTCGGGCGCATCGGCGAGGAATACATCTTCAAGCCCCTTCAGCGGAAGCGGCGGCACGATGTGGGTGATCGCGAGTGCTTTGGCCCCGGCCTTCTGTGCCGCGTCGGCTGCCTGGGGAGCGGTTGCGTGGTAGTCGAGAACGTCGGCGAGGATCTTGCCCCTCGCCTTGTTTCCCGCATCGGTCTGCGCCTGGGAAACCATCATCAGCAATTCTTCGGAGAGAGCGTCGTGGACGAGCAGGTCGGTGTTCTTCGATGCCCTGACCAGGTTCTCCGAATACACGGTGTCTGCACTGATCACCGCGCTGCGGCCCTTGTAGTCGAAGCGAAAGCCGACGACCGGGCCCACGGGCGAGTGGTCGACCTCAAACGCGGTGACCACCAGACCATCTTCTTCGAGCACAACATCTGACTCGCCTGCTGCGGGCACCGGGAACTCCACGGCGACCATCGCGCCGATCGCGGGATCAACATCCGGCTTGTGATGTTCGACCCGGTATCCACGGTCGAGCTCGTACGCCTCGTTGTAGCCGGCGATGACCTTCTCCACTCCGGGAGGGCCGAGCACCCGCATCGGTGAATCGCTGCCTTCTGCGACCCAGCGCTGAAGGTTGACCGACCCGAGCCCGCCGATGTGGTCGGAATGGAAATGGGTGAGCAGCAGGCAGTCGATCAGCCCGGCATCGATCCCCATCCGGTTGATGGTTTCGGAGGCACCCTCTCCGGCATCGACGACGATCACCTTGTCACCGGCGATTACCAGCGTGCAGGGATTGCCTCGTTTCGCGTCAGGCAGAGGCGAGCCTGAGCCCACGATCGCAATGTGCAGCCCGTCGCCGAGTTCGGCAAGCGGGTCGGCGGCGACGATCTCCGGGAGCTTCTTTTTGATCAGGGCAAGAGCGATTCGTGAGCGCAGGGAAGGCATGTCCGCATCCTATAGTTGACGCGCGTCAATTTCTAGTGTGAGTTGCGGCGAGATCGGAAAAGTGGCCACATAGCGCTCCCTTTTCCGATCTCGCGCCTCTATCTCTGACGCATCTCGCGAGCAGCCACATCCTTCACGGCTTCGGTCAGTCCTTCCAGCAACGGTGACTCGAGAGTCCAGCGCTGCCAGTAGAGTGGCACTGCAATCGCCTGCTTCGGGGCGAACTCGACCAGCTCGCCGAGCTTCAGTTCAGCTGCGCATTGCTGATCCGGCAGGAGCCCCCAGCCGAGACCGAGGACGATCGCTCTGGCGTAGTCCGAGGACGTCGGGATGTAGTGGCGGGGAGCGCGCAGGGGCCGGCCGGCGTACTCGCGAAAGAAGCGGTTCTGGGTCTGGTCCTTGCGGTCGAAGTCAACAACCGGGACCTGTCCAAGTCGCTTCGGGGTGGCCTTTCCCTCCAGGTGCTTTTCAAGAAACCCCGGCGAACAGACCGGGTGGTAGGTCATCGTGCCAAGCAGCTCCGACCGGCAACCCTGGACCGCTTCCGCGGTTGAAGTGACCGCAGCCATTACCTTGCCGGCCCTGAGCAGGGAGGTGGTGTGCTCCTGATCCTCGCGGAACACCTCGAAGACGACGCCCGACGGCTGAAAACGGGCGAGGGCTTCCATGAACCAGGTCCCGAGGCTGTCGGCATTGATCGCCAGCGGCACCGTCACCGCACCGCCCTCGCCCTCCTCGAGAGCCAGGGCCCGGGCGGCCTCATCCTCGAGCAGCTTCATCTGGCGGCCGTACCGGAGGGCGATGTCCCCGGCCGCGGTCGGCTCGACCGGGTTGCTTCGCTGGACCAGAACCTGACCGGTCGCCTTCTCCATCGCCTTGATCCGTTGGGAAATTGCCGAGGGAGTCACAGAGAGACGGCTCGCGGCGGCATCGAAGGTTCCCTCCTCAACCAGGGCGACCAGGGTCTCGAGATGTTCGGTGCGGAAAGCGGGCATAAGACCAGCTAATGACAGCTTAGAAAATTTAGCTTGACTACAGGCACTTCCGGGCCCAGAATCGGCCTCTGATGAATGCTTCCCTCCTCCAGTTGATGTTGCTGGGCTTCGGTGCCAGCCTGACCCTGATCGTCGCGATCGGGGCCCAGAACGCCTACCTGCTCAGGCTCGGGGTGGAGGGACGCGGCCGGATCCTGGTCACAGTGATCCTGATCTGCGCCCTTTCCGATGCGATCCTGATCGCGGCCGGAGTGGCCGGCATCGGCGCCGTGATCGAGGCGGCACCTGCCGCGACGGACGTGGTCCGGGTGCTCGGGGCTATCTTCCTCATCTCATACGGAGTGATGGCTGCCCGCCGGGCGATCAGACCGCAGGCGATGGTCGTCGACGAGAGTCCGGCCGACGCCTCCATGAAGGCGATCATCCTCACCACCCTCGCCCTGACCTGGCTGAACCCGCATGTGTACCTCGACACAGTGATGCTGCTCGGCTCGATCGCCAACCAGCAGGGTGAAACTGATCGCTGGTGGTGGGCCGCCGGCGCCATGGCCGCCTCCTTCGCCTGGTTCTTCATCCTCGGCTACGGAGCCCGCCTGCTTAAGCCCCTCTTCGCCAGGCCTGCCGCATGGCGCGTTCTCGACTGGCTGATCGCCTTCGTGATGGTCAGCCTGGGCGCCGGGTTGATCGTCGGCCTCTGAGCCTGCGGCTAGACTCGGATTACCAGTCAACCAAGGAGGACTCATGTCGTCGATCGACAAAGCGATTGAACAGCTCGAGAAGTCTGTCGAGAAGATCCGGAAATTCTCGGTCAGTGAATCGAAGGCAGTCCAGAAGGCAGTCAAGGAATCCTCCGGGAGCGCCAGGTCACGGGTCGAAACCGATTACGCCGCGACCAGGAAGCGCCTGCTGAAGGAAGCCAACGATGCCGAGAAGTCGCTAAGGGAAGCGATCGCCAGGATCGAGAAGGCATTCGCTGAAGTCAATCCGGTCAAGCGTTCATCCAAACCGGCCGCGAAGAAGAAACCGGCCGCGAAGAAGAAACCGGCCGCGAAGAAGAAGCCGGTCAGGAAGGCCGCGAGCAGGACGAAGGCTGCGGCAACCAAGACGACCGCCAAGAAGAAGCCTGCCGCCCGCAAGACGGCTACGAAGTCGGCTGCGAAGAAGCCCGCCGCGAAGAAGCCGGCCGCCAAGAAGACGACCAGGAAGCCCGCCGCCAGGAAGAAGCCGGCCGCGAGAAAGTCGGCCAAATAGGCCGAGGGGCCAAGAGCCCCGCAAAACGTATTCCGTGCTGCTAGCCGCTGAGACCGGCGTCCCGGATCGTCAGTGCGATCTGAACCCGGTTATCAGCTTCAAGCTTGCTGAGCAGCTTCGTAACGTGAGCCTTGACCGTGGGGACACTCATGAACAGCTGGTCGGCGATCTCCTGATTCGAACATCCCTGTCCGATCGCCATCGCAACTTCACGTTCCCGGTCGGTGAGGCCCGCGACCGCCTCGAGGGCGTGGTCGGCATTGACCCCGCGGTCCCCTCCCGAAAAATGGTCCAACAGCTGGCGAGTCACGGTCGGAGAGAGGATCGCTTCACCTTCGGCAACCAGATGAATTGCCCGCAGGATCTCTTGCGGGGGCGTGTCCTTGAGCAGGAAGCCGGCGGCGCCATGCCTGAGCGCCGAAAAGACCATGTCGTCGGCATCGAAGGTGGTCAGAACGATCACCTGGGGCGGGTCACTGCGTTCCTGCAGGCGTCGGGTGGCGGTCAGCCCGTCAACCTGCGGCATCCGGATATCCATCAGGACCACGTCGGGCCGGTGGCCATCGACCGCTGCCGGGACCTGCGAGCCATCGGCCGCTTCACCGACTATCCGGACCGTCTCGTCGCCCCCGAGCATCAGCTTCAACCCGGAGCGGACCAGGGGATCATCATCGACTATCAGGACCCTGATCGCACTCACTTCTTCCCCCCGGTCATTAGGTCCAAGGTAACCACGCGCGCAGGCGGAACTGCCCGTCGGGCAGCCGGCCGTGGTCGAGCCTGCCGCCGGCCAGTTCGACCCGCTCGGTCAGACCGATCAGGCCGGACCCCGAGCCGGGAATGCCGGGGACGTCCGCTCCGTTGACCGGTTCGGTCAGCGGCCGCCTGTTTCGCACCTCCACGGTCAGACCGTCGTCGGGGGAGCCGGCCACCGTTACTTTGGCGGTGCCTCCCGCGGCGTGCTTGCGAAAGTTGGTCAGGCCCTCCTGGATCACCCGGTAAGCGGTTCGACCGGTCGAGTCGGGCACGTTCGAGCTGTCTTCCACCTTCGATTCGAAACCGACTTCCGACCCGGCCTGCCGGGACTCCTCGATCAACGCTTCGACATTCAGGAGGGTTGGCTGAGGGGGCTCCTTCGCCGCCAGCTCCCCTTGAGGCTGTTCGCGCAGCACCGAGATCACGTCCCGGAGTTCGTCGAGTGCCTGGTGGGCACTGGCACGGACCACCGCCGCGGCCTTCCGGATCTCCTCGGGTGAAGCGTCAGGACGGAACTCGAGAGCACCCGCATTCAGGGCGACCAGGGAAATCCGGTGCGCGAGTACGTCGTGCATCTCTCTCGCGATGCGGGTGCGTTCCTGCTCGCGCGCCTGGGCCATGCGAAGGTCGCGGTCGGCTTCGGCCTGCCTGGCCCGTTCGTGCAGGGAATTCAACAGTTCGCGGCGAGCCCGCAGGTACATCCCCCAGGCGATGAGGCCGCCGGTCACCAGGATCCCCCAGATGAGGTCATCCCAGGCGGAGGTCTGGCTGGGATAGAAGTAGAAATAGACGGGACTGCTCAAGATGCCTATGGCCGTCAGGACAACCGCCGGCTTCCACGACCGCCGGATCACGACGTTGAGGAGGGCAACGAGGAAAGCACCTCCCGCCAACGGGCTGGCGAATCCGACGACCATCGTGAAAACGGCGACACCGATCGGCCAGCGGCGGCGATAGAAAAGGCTGAGGCAACCGGCCAGCCAGGTCGCGATCACTACGGCCAGATGCCAGGGAGCGATGTCGGCGGGCAGCTCTTCAAAATAAGCGCTGATCCCCACAGCGACAGCAATCGCGAATGCTGCGAAATAGACCAGCCGGTCCCGGCGGTTCTGGCATTCGGCGAAGAGGGGCGGGAGCACCTTCATCGCTTCAGGCTATTTGAAGCGGAATCGAAAACCCACCGACTTTGGTCTAGACGCATTCGCTACCCAGGTAGGGGGTGAAATGTCCAGATTGCCGATGTGCTGCCAGCCTGACCACGGCAGATTGGCAGGCATGAACCAGTCGAATCAACTCAGACGAGGACACCCATGAGTGCCCTCGCAACATTCGAGAACCTGACCAAGCGCTACGGCTCCGGGGTCGCGGTCGACGACCTCTCTTTCGAGGTACCCGATGGCCAGGTCTGCGGCCTGCTCGGGCCGAACGGGGCCGGCAAGACGACCGCGATCCGGGTACTGCTCGGACTGGCGGAACCGACTTCCGGCTCGACCACGCTGCTCGGGGTGCCCCCGGGTCACAGGACATTCGGCAGGGCCGTGCGCCGGGTCGGAACCCTGATCGAGGGACCGGCCCTGTTCAGCCGGGCGACCGCCAGGCAGAACATGCAGATCGAAGCCGATGCCCTCGGTCTCGATCAGTCCCGCGCCAGGATCGATGACCTGCTCAAGCTCGTCGACCTCGGGGGCCGGGCCGACACCCGTTGCGGTTCGTTCTCGCTGGGCATGAAACAACGGCTCGGGCTGGCAATCTCCCTGATGGGCGACCCGCGGCTGGTTGTGCTCGACGAACCGACCAACGGTCTTGATCCGGCCGGAATCGTCGAGATCAGGCAACTGATCGAAAAGCTTCCAGAACGTGGCACGACCGTGCTCGTCTCTTCGCACCTGCTGGCCGAGATCCAGCTGATGTGTGACCGGGCGGCGATCCTGCAGCGCGGCAGACTCGTTGCCGACGGCACTATCGCCGACCTGATCTCGGGAGGCGGCAACGCCGGCTTCTCGGTCCGGGTGGATCCCTCGCTCACCGAACAGACCGCCGCGACTCTCAGCCGGGCCGGGCTGAGAGCCCGGCCCGGCGAAGCCGGAACGATCGACGTGACCGGCGAGATCGAGAACGGCATGGCGATCAGCCAGCCACTCGCAGAGGCCGGGATCTACGTCTGGGAGCTCACGCCGGGCAGGGCCGATCTCGAACAGGCCTTCCTTCGACTGACCGACGAATCGGACAAAGAAGAGACAGCGATGAAGGCACCGGCAGATCCGGCGCTGGCAATTGTTGGAAAGGAGGCCGGAGATGCGGCCTGAACTCAGAAAACTGACCGTATTGCCGACTCCTAGATGGACCGCCGTGGCGACCCTGGCGGCGGTTCTGATCGCCGGCTTGATCATCGCGATCACCGGGGCCGGCAAGGACCACCTCGCCCTGCTGATCGGTCTTGGCATGCCGACCTGGATCGCTTCGGTCGTGCTCGGTGTCTGGATGGCCGGTCTCGAGTACGGCCAGAAGACGATGCGGCGAACCCTGACCCGCAACCCGAGACGAATCGAGGTCGTAGCGAACAAGCTCGCGATCGCGGTGCTGGCCGGTGTCGGTCTGACCGTGCTGGCGACCCTGCTCGCGATCCCCTTGTTCAGTCTGGCGTCTTCCGGTCATGACCTGAAGGTCGCGGCCGGCGACACGCTCGCCGTGGGCATCGGCAACGTCGCCAACAACGTCATCTATGTGGTCGCCGGGTTCAGCTTCGGCCTGATTACGAAAAGCATGGCCGGTGGCACGACAGCGGCCCTGACGTTCTTCTTCGTGATCGATTCGCTGCTGACCGAGATACCGAAGGTCGGTGACTACATGCTGGCCGCCGTCTCAGTGGAAATCTTCCAGGAGATCGTCGGCAACGACGTTTCCCAAACCGACCTCGAGGTGAACCTCGTCAGGGCGATTCTGGTCTCGCTGCTCTGGCTGGCGGCTTTCGTCGGGCTCGGCACCACACGATTCGTCAAGACCGACATCGATTGAACCTACGGGCAAAGCCGGATCCGGGAACAAGAACGGAGGGGGAGGGATTCGAACCCTCGATACGCCGTAAGACGCATGCTGGTTTTCAAGACCAGTGCATTCAACCGCTCTGCCACCCCTCCGGGGGCTGGTAAAGCTCGCTGATTCTGACAGGCCGCGCCGGGGCGGGCGGCCTCAGAAGACCAGCAGCAGCGAACCGGCTACCAACAGCAGGACCAGAACGATCACGGTGACCTGGATCACCGGGCCGGACATCAGCACGTCCGGTTTCCCGCTGGCGTCATTGCTGATCCCGAGCTCTTCCATCTCGGCCTGGATCTCTTCCTCGGTCTCGACTTCTCCCATTTTGCTCATGGACCCACTATCTCACGCCCCGGACTCCGGAGACAAGTCGCAGAAACATCCTTGGGCGGGGGTTTCCGCGAATGACGCGTCGACCACGGATCGCATGTCAGGATGGGGCGGTGCGTCGTCTGCTCTTTCTTGCCTGCGCGGTCGTCTTTCTGGACGTCACGTTCTTTTCGATCCTGACCCCCCTGCTGCCCAGCTACCAGTCGGATCACGATCTCACCGATGGAGCAGCCGGGGTCCTGGCCGGGAGCTTCGCGGCCGGAGCGCTCGTCTTTGCGATTCCCGCGGGCTGGCTGGTCGCGCGGATCGGCTCGCGCAAGACGGTCGTGATCGGACTGGTTGCGATCGGAATCTGCAGCCCTGCTTTCGGCTTCGCCGAGAACATCGTGCTGCTCGACCTGCTCCGGTTTCTGCAGGGAGGGGCTGGTGCGCTGATGTGGGCCGGGGCGATCTCCTGGGTCGTGGTGGCCTCGCCCGTCGATCGCCGGGGCGAGATGCTCGGGATCGTGATCGCCGCAGCGGTCGCCGGGGAACTGCTCGGTGCTCCGCTCGGCGCGATCGCGCATGAGGTCGGCACCGAGATCGTCTTCAGCACCGTCCTGGTCGCCTCGGCGATCCTCATCACCCTGGCGATCGGAATCCCGGGAACGACCGATGTCGAGTCCCAGCCCCTTGCCGAGGCCTGGCAACGGCTCAGGAAATCCGATGCCCCGGCCGGGGTGCTGATGCTGGCCGGCCCCTCGGTGGCCTTCGGACTGGCGGTCGTAGTCGGTCCGCTTCACATGGACGAGCTTGGCGCTTCACCCTTCTTGATCGCTGCGGCTTTCGCGGCCGGAGCGGTGATCGAGATCATCATCGGTCCGGTGATCGGCCGGATCAGCGACCGGGTTGGTCGCACTCTTCCGTATCTGATCGGGGTCGGGACGATGGTGCTTGCGGTGATCGGACTTGGGGTCTTCGGACTGCTTTCGTTGATGTTTGCGGCGGTGATGATGCTCGCGTTCGGGGCGGGGATGGCGTTCACACCGGCCAGCACCCTGATCACAGACCACGCCGCGGCAGCCGGAGTCAACCAGGGGTATGCATCCGGAGCGGCAAATGTCGCATGGGGAGGCGGCCAGGTGCTCGGGGCAGCAGGGGGCGGCATCCTGGCCGGCGCTGCCGGATATCTTCTGCCCTGCCTGATCACCGCCGCCCTTCTGGTTGCGGTGGGGATCGTCGCCCGCTCGCTCGGTATTGGTCCGCCGGTTCTTGCGAATGCGGCAAGTGACACGGGAGGAACCGATGGTCGGTGACAAATTTGACGCAAGACGGGTCGGGAGCGACGGTCGCTCCTGGACCAACTGGTCAGGCCACCAGAAATGTCAGCCCCGGGACTTCATCCGGGTGAGCGGGGTCGGCGAGCTGGCCGAAGTGGTCGGCGAGGCCGCGGGCCAGGGCCGTCAGATAACCACTGTCGGGTCCGGTCATTCCTTCACTCCCGCCGCGCTTTCTGATGACCTGTTGCTCGACATCTCGAGGATCGCCGGGGTGATCTCTGTCGATCGCGATTCGGGTCTGGTCGAGGTCGGCGGCGGGACCATCCTGGCCGACCTCAATCGCGAACTCGACCGGATCGGGCTGGCGATGCCGAACCTGGGGGACATCGACCGGCAGACGATTGCCGGCGCCGTGTCCACGGGGACTCACGGCACCGGTGCTGCCCTGCCCAACATCTCGGCCCAGATCGAGCGGATCAAGGTGATGGATGCGAAAGGGGAGGTGCGCGAGTTCAGCCCCGGTTCCGATGAGCTGCTGGCCGCGAGGGTCGCGATCGGATCACTCGGGGTGATCACCGCGGTCACGCTGCGGACCGTCCCCGCCTTCAACCTTCACCGGATTGACGCACCTATGGATCTCGACCAGGTCCTTTCTGACTTCGACCGGATCGCCGAAGAAAACGAGCACTTCGAGTTCTTCGTCTTCCCGTACACGCGGACGGCGCTGACCCTCAGCCGGAACCGGACCGACCGGCTCCTCGCCCCACGCTCGAAGGCCGACCGCTTCCTCGGGGACGTTGTCCTCGAGAACGGTCTGGGGGATCTGGCCCTGCGAGCCGCGGGCAGGTTCCGGTCGGCGATCCCGAGGATGGCCCGGCACTCGACCGGCTTCATGTCCCAGTCCGAACAGGTTGATCTTTCACACCGGGTCTTTGCGAACTACCGGACGATCCGCTTCAACGAGATGGAGTACGCACTGCCGGCCGAGGTTGGGCCCGACGTCCTGAACCGGGTGCTGGCGATGATCGAGGGTGAGGGCTTCCCGTTGCCGATGCCGATCGAATGCCGGATCTCGGCCGGGGACGACGCTCTGATCAGCCAGGCGCACGGGCGGCCAACCGTTTACATCGCGGTCCATCAGCATCGAACCATGGAATACGAGCCCTACTTCCGCGAGATCGAAAAGATCTTTCGCGAGGTCGACGGCCGGCCCCACTGGGGCAAGCTCCACTTCCGGACCGCCGCCGAACTCGCCCCGAGCTTTCCCCGCTGGGATGACTTCCAGGCGGTCCGCGACCGGCTTGATCCGGACCGGACCTTCAGTAATGCCTATGTGAAGACAGTGCTCGGAGAGTGAGGTCCATCAGGTGACCGCAGACCAGAAACACTTTGCTGACCTGAGCGGCCGTGTCGCGATCATCACGGGCTGCGGCAGCGCCTCGGGTATCGGCTTCGCCACAGCCAGGGCCCTGGGAAGGCAAGGGGCATCGGTGGCAATCTGCTCGACCACCGAGCGGATTGAAAAGCGGGCCGAAGAGCTTGGCGCGATGGGCATCGAGTCGAGTGCTCACCTTGCCGATCTCACCTCCGCGGCTGAGGCCGAACGTTCAGTCAACGAGGCGATCGCCGTCCATGGCGGTGTCGACATCCTGGTCAACAATGCCGGCATGAGCCAGGTCGGCGGTGCGGACATCGGCCGGGTCTTCAGCCAGTTGAGCGAAGCGGACTGGCGGGCGGGCATCGATCAGAATCTCAATCTTGCGGCGAACGTAACCCGGGCCGCCATTCCGGCGATCACCCGCGCAGGCAATGGCCGGATCGTCTTCGTGAGTTCAGTCACCGGTCCGATGGTCAGCGCCCCGGGCAACCCGGCCTACAGCGCGGCGAAAGCGGGATTGGACGGATTGATGCGGGCCCTCGCGATCGAGCTCGGCCGGAGAGGCACCACGGTGAATTCGGTCAACCCCGGATGGATCGAGACCGGCAGTGCCACCCCGGAAGAAGTCGAGGCCGGTCGCCACACACCGATCGGACGTCCGGGAACCCCGGAAGAAGTTGCCGCAGCGGTCCTGATGCTCGCCGCACCCGAGGCCAGCTACATAACCGGTCAGACCCTGGTGGTTGACGGCGGCAACATCATCCAGGAGATCAAGGGTTAGGCGCGGATTATGTGAAGGCCGTGCTCGGGGAGTGAGCCTCGTCACGTAACGGACTCCAGGGTCCGTTTAGCTGTTACTATCCGGACCCTTGAGTCCGTTTGACACATCTGAAGCCGTTGAGCCGGAGGTCCGCGAGCGACCGCATCCGATGCGCAGCCTGCTGATCCTCGGGATCGCGGCACTTTCGTTTGCACTGGCGCAGACCACCCTGATTCCCGCCCTCGCCCAACTGGCCGAGGAGTTCAACACCGATGCGAGCGGGATTGCCTGGGTACTGACCGGGTACCTGATCTCCGCAGCTGTATTCACCCCGATCTTCGGGCGACTGGGAGACATGTTCGGCAAGCGCCGGCTGCTCGTCATCGCCCTCTTCATTTTCGCCGCCGGCTCCATAGTCTCGGCCCTCGGAGACAGCGTAACCACAATCGTGGCAGGCAGAATTCTCCAGGGTGTCGGCGGCGGAATCTTCCCCCTCTGTTTCGGGATCATCCGGGACGAGTTCCCGGCAGAACGGATCTCCGCTTCAATCGGTCTGATCTCCGCAACGGCCGGGATCGGTGGCGGTCTCGGCCTCGTCCTTGGCGGACTGATCCTCGACAACGCGTCCTACCACTGGATCTTCTGGCTGGGGGCGGCGATGGCCGCGATCGCCGCGATCGCAACGATCATCTTCATCCATGAGTCACCGACCCGCACCCCGGCAAAGGTTGACGTGCGTGGGGCGATTGTGCTCGCGGTCGGCCTTTCGATCCCGATGTATGCGATCTCACAGGCCAACAACTGGGGCTGGACCGACCCCAGGACGGTCGGCCTCTGCCTGGCCGGTCTCGCGATCCTCACCTTCTGGGTCTGGCTCGAATCAAGGACCGAAGATCCCCTCGCTGACGTGACCCTCCTTTCGAAGCCGACCGTGGCAATGACCAATATCGCCACTCTGTTGATCGGCTTCGGGATGTTCGGATCCTTCATCCTGATTCCCCAACTGGTCGAGGCGCCGGAGGCGACTGGCTACGGCTTCGGGCTGACCGCGACCCAGGCCGGTCTGGTCATGCTTCCGGGCGCGATGACCATGCTCTTCGCCGGCCCGCTTTCCGGACTGCTTGGCCGCCGGTTCGGCAACAAGCTACCGATGGCGCTGGGCGGGCTGATCAGCGGAATCGGTCTGCTTGGTCTCGGCCTCGACCACGAAACCACTCTTCACGTGATTCTCTGGAACGTCTTCGGGTCGATCGGCATCGGCCTGGCTTTCGCCGCGATGCCGAATCTGATCATGGACGCGGTTCCCCTCGAGCAGACCGGCGAGGCGACCGGAATCAATGCGCTGATCCGCTCGGTCGGCTCCTCACTCGGATCCCAGGTCACCGCTTCGATCCTCACCGGCACGGTCCTTGCCTCGACCGGCCTGCCGACAGGGGACGGATTCACGACCGCCTTTCTGGCTGTTGCAGGCATGTCTATTTCTGCCGGGCTCATGGCGATGCTGATCCCCTCCTCCGGCAAGACGCACCTGCCTGTCAGTGAGGAGATCGGAGCCGCATCGGTCCTGCCCGACCCGGCCCAGGCCGCGGAAAAGTGATGACTGCCCGGACCACCAGCGAGGTTCGGGAAGTTGAGGGGGGGACTCCCCGCCGGGCCGATGCGGTCCGCAACCGTGAACGGGTGATCACGGCGGCCGAGGAGGTTTTCGCCGAGCAGGGAATCGATGCCGGCATCCCGGTGGTCGCTGATCGCGCCGGGGTTGGCAAGGGCACCGTCTACCGGAACTTCGAGACCAAGGATGACCTGGTCGCGTCGGTGCTCAGCCTGAGGCTGGCCCGGATGGATGAAGACATCGTTGCGGCACTCGAGGAGGAAGATCCCGGGGAGGCGATGCGCGATGTTCTGAAGGCAGCGGCCGCCCGGACCAGCGCGCTCAGTTTCCCGCCCGGCGTTTACCTTCCCGGCCGCCACGCCGAACTCGATCAGGTCAAGGACCGGGTCAAGATGCGCATGGCGAAGCTCTTCCGGGCCGCCCAGAAGGCGGGCGAGGTCCGTCCGGACGCCAAGGTCGACGAGCTCTTCGTCCTCTTCGGTGGCACCTGTCGGGCCCTGGCCGATTCAGGCCAGAAGAACCCCAAGGTCTGGCGAAGACACGCCGACCTCGTGGTCGATGCCTTCCGCCCCTGAGCAAGGATCGATCCGCAAGGCCGAAGACCACTGGCGGGAAGAAGAGCCTGCGGGCCTATATTTGGCCTCATGGATCGGGACCCCATAGCCCACGTCGACGCGCCCGAGCAGATCAGTCACCGTTACCACCAGATCCGGGTGGTGGTGACCCTCAGCGTGGTCGGCATCGTCACGATCGTGATCGGGCTTCTGGCTCTGATCGATCCGGACAACATCCATCCCCTCCGGTACTTCGGCGGCTGCGTGCTCGTTACCGCCATCTGCGGTCTCGGGGTGCTCTATCTGGTCAAGGGTGGTGACCGGACCACGACATCGGTCGAAGTGGCGATGCTGGTCGGCCTGTTCGCCACGTTTGGCAACACGATTTACGGCGGGCTGCTCGACGCCGATCCCTGGTGGCAGGTCTGCAGCTACCTGGTGATGATCCTGATTGCCGGCGGGGTCTCTTTGCGCCGCTGGTCCACCTTCACCTTCTTTGCTGCGGTCGGGCTGGCAGCCTGGGCGGTCGCGATCGGGACCGCTGGCGAACCCGGCGAGTTTCTCTTCGACAGCTATGTGCTGATTCTGCTTGGCACGGTGGTCGCCGCAGCAATCCTGTGGCTGTTCGGGATCGAGCGTGAGCGGGTCACTGCTCTCAACCGGGAGCTTCAGGAGAACGCGTCGCGCGATCCCCTTACCGGGCTGCTCAACCGGTATGGACTCCTGAGTGCGGTCCTGAACAGCGGTGAGAAAAGCGAGCAGGCCTGGTGCGCCTATGTGGACGTTGACTACTTCAAGTCGATCAACGATCTTCGCGGGCATGATCGGGGCGACGAGGTCCTCAAAGCGGTTGCCGGCTCAATGGTCGAAGCAGGAGGCGAATTCACCGCGCGTTGGGGAGGAGACGAGTTCGTCACGATCGGCTTCGGTGACCCTCCGGACGAGGAAGCTCTTCAGAGCCGGATCGGGAGTGGAATCAACAAGGTCGAGCCGGGTGTCGCGGTCACCGTTGGACTGGTGGGTGGAAGCATCGGTGACGGAGATGAACTCGGGCGAACGGTTGGAGAGGCCGACCGGAGGATGTACGAGCGCCGGGCCGCAATTCGCGGCGAGCTGCCAGGTCCGTGACGGGAGCTGCGGAGGTCAGGCCCGCGGGTGCGGGAACTCGGGAGCGCGGCCCTGGAACGAGAGGATCTTGGGGTTCTGGACCTCGCCGCTGCGGATCTCGATCGCACGGGCGATGATTTCATCGCCGGTCCAGCTCGCGGACCCTTCCATCACGGTGCGCAGATGGGGCAGCAGCGCGAGGCTGATCTCCCAGGTCGCTGAATCCCAGAGCAGGCTCGGGCTGTGGTCGACCGCGTAGTAGGTGAGTCCGTCACCGACGGTGAAGGTCGGATTCGCGAACGAGGTCGGCTTGGCCCATTCAAATCCCATGCCCCGGTCGCAGGAGACGTCGACGAAGAGAGTGCCGGAGGGAAACAGGGGCAGCTCCGAATTGGTTACGAGGGTTAGCGGCGCGTTGGGGTCCTGGAAGACGCAGTTGACGATCACGTCGTGGGCGGCAAGAAACTCCTCCACCGACTCGTCACGGCCGTCGAGTTCCAGCGTGTCTCCAGGCCGATCGGGGTCCTGTTCGAAGGTCAGCATGCGAACCGAGTGGATCGGGGAAGCGACCGCAGCGACATCCCGCTGGGTCAGGACCGAGACTTCGTGCAGGCCGAGAGCCGTCAGTGCGGTCACCGCGCCACGGCCGGTCGCGCCGAAGCCAACCACGCAGGCCCGCATCGGCCGTCCGTACTGGCCGGTGACCCCGGTCAGCTGCAGCGCGTGAAGGACCGAGCAGTAACCGGCCAGCTCGTTGTTCTTGTGGAAAACATGAAGGTTGAATGTGCCGTCGGAATTCCAGTGGTTCATCGCTTCCCAGGCGATGATTGTCGCCCGTCTGTCGATCGCCGCCTGGGTCAGCGCCGCGTCCTGGACGCAGTGGGGCCAGCCCCAGAGCACCTGGCCCTCCCGCATCCCGGCGACATCGGTCTCCAGCGGCTTCGGTTGAAGCAGCACGTCGCATTCGGCAACCAGCTCCTCGTGGCTGCGATGACCAGCGACGAGCGGGGCGAGATCGGCGTCGCTGAAGCCGAAGTCGGAGCCATAGCCATGTTCGAGGTAGATGCGCTCGCGCAGGTCCGGATCGATGTCCGCAATGTGGCGCGGATGGAGGGGAAGCCGCTTCTCGTCCTGTTTGAGAGAGCCGGCGAAGACTCCGAGTGTGAGTTTTTTCATGCGCCCGCTCACGTTACTACCCGCCTATTGCCCGGCGCGCGGTCCTAAAGGAAAGTCTCGCCCTCGCCGCGGTAGGTAGGGACCTCGTCGACGATTTCGTTGCCCTCGATCAGGATCAGGGACTTGAACCGTTCGCAGAGCTCGCCGGCCTTGGCGTGGCGGAGGTAGACGTTGTCACCGATCGCCAGGTCGTCGGCGGCATCTCCGACCAGTGGAGTCTGGACCTCTCCGGCCCCTTCGTCATCTTCGAATTCGAAGCCTTCAGGCAGCCAGGGGACCGGCATCCGGCCGGGATCGAGGGGTCCCGAAGCGAGGTAGCCGCCGCCCAGGGCGGTCACGACACGGGGCGCTGGCCGTCGGACAACCGGCAGGGCGAAACCGGCGGCCGGACTCAGGGTGAAGTTCGAGTAGTGGTCGAACTGGCCCGGAGCGAAGAAGCCCGAACCAGCCGCAACTTCGGTCACGGCTTCTTCCGCCGCGGTCGACTCAAGTGACCCCGTGCCGCCGCCGTTGACGAACTCGATCGGGGCGACCTCGCGGATCTTCGCCACCGTCTCGGCGCGGCGTTCGGCAATTTCTACCCGGGACTTCTTCTTCATCGAGCGGATCGCCCGGGAGCGGAGCGGCCGGCCGGGGATGTGGTCACCGAGGCCGGCGATCTGGCCTTCGTAGGCCATCAGGCCGACCAGTTCCAGCTTGTCCCGGCGACCGATCTCCTCGGCAAGCGCGACGGCATCTTCCGGGCTGTGGATCGGCGAGCGGAGGGTGCCGGCCTTGAGCCGTCCGCCGAAGGCCCAGAACGCGGCATCCAGTTCGAGACAGAGCCGGACCGGAGAAGCCTGACTGCCGAGCACCGACTCGACGATGTCGAGGTGCTCGACGCAGTCGACCATGACGACCGGCGCGAGGCCGGGACTGGCCACCGAGCGGAGAGCGAGCTCGCCGAGGGCTTCCAGATTGGTGGTCGGATAGGCGAGCAGAAGATTCTCCATGCCCCGGTCGGCCAGCCAGAGAGTCTCCGGGAGGGTGAAGGTCATCAGCCCCCTGAAGCGTTCGTTCCGGTCCAGGACCAGCTCGATCAGTGGTCGGCAGCGGAGTGACTTGGTGGCGACGCGGATCGGCTTTTCGCCGGCCCGTTCGAGCATCCGGTCGGCATTGGCCCACATCGCGTCGAGGTCGACGAAGGCGAATGGTGCCTCGACGTCGCTGAAAATTTCTTCCAGCTCGGGGTGGCTGCGGGCGGCGGGGGCTTCCATCAGCCAGAGGCTAACCGCCGTACCCGGCGTTGATTCAGGTTTCGCGGGCCAGGAACAGATTGATCAGACGGCTGAGACGGTCGGGCTCCTGGGCCATGAAGGCGTGGCCGCCACCGGAAAACCGGGCCAGCCAGGCATCTTCGAGAGCGCCGGAAAGGATCCGGCTGTTCCGAACGGGAATCACCTGGTCCTCGAGTCCGTGGGCGATCAGGATCGGGAAGCCGTCCCCGGCCAGATCCGAGATCTGGTCGATCGGCGGGACCGAATGCTCGTACCAGTCGAGCATCGCGTGCTCCTGCTCTTCCAGGACGACAGGGTCGAGGGCCGCCCGCGCCGCGGCAACGATCTCTCCGGCAGCCGACTGGACCTGCTCGGCGAAGGCGGGCGGGAAAAGCAGGGAGATCAGTTGTTCGGCCTGCTCTTCCGGAGTGCCGGTCTTGTCGGTGAGTCTTGCCTGGACATCGGGGTTCCGGCGGGCCGCGCCGGTTCCGCCGGGATCGGTCGAGAGCAGGGTCAGCGACCGGGCCCGTTCCGGAATCCAGGCAACCAGCCGCTGGGCGATGAATCCGCCCATCGACCAGCCAGCCACATCGACCCGGTCCAGCTTCAGGTCATCGAGCACGGCGACCAGATCGGCGGCCATCGAAGCAATCGAAACCTCCTGGACACCGCGGACGGATTCCCCGACCCCGCGGTTGTCGGGGCAGATCACGGTCGAGCTGGTGGCCAGGCCCGCGAGGAAGGTCGGATCCCAGTCATCCTTGGTCGCTGCGTAGCCGTTGATCAGCAGCAGGGGCGGGCCTTCGCCCATGCGTCGCCAAGCGATGCCGGTCGATCCCCCGTCAAAGCGCTCCTCCTCCAGTGCCATGCGCGGGAGTCTAAGGGCAGGGAGGGTGAGGACCTGCAAGTTTCGGCAACTCATACAATTCCCCGGCCCGGAGAGGTGGCCGAGTGGCTGAAGGCGCTCCCCTGCTAAGGGAGTATGCGGTTTATAGCCGTATCGAGGGTTCGAATCCCTCCCTCTCCGCTCCGGCCCGGG
>JAUPTY010000143.1 GCA_030917845.1 Actinomycetota bacterium
TGTCGGACATTCCAATAGTCGGGCAGATCCGGGGCACCGGTCACTTCTGTGCGATCGAAGTGGTTCGGGACCAGGCGACAAGAGAACCTTTCAAGGGTGAGGAATCCGAGGACCTCTTCAAGAACGTGCTTTCGGAGGCCCTCTGGGAGCGGGGTCTGCTCTGCCGTCTCGATGACCGGTCTGATCCGATCATCCAGATCGCCCCGCCCCTGATCGCCGAGCCGGAACTCTGGGGGGAGATCACATCGATCCTCCGCGAAGGCCTCGAGCTGACCGCGTCCAGGTCCCCCTCTCACGTCGCCCCGCACCAGAGCGCCACCCGCCCGATCTGACCGTCAGGCGAGGTGGGCTACGGCGTCGAGGGCGATAACGCCGCCGGAGCCGGCCACGACCGGGTTCAGTTCGATCAGGTCGAATCCGCGACCGGAGGGGTCGCGGTAGTCGAGCAGCAGGTGCCCGACCTTCGAAGCGAAGGAGGCCAAGGCGTCCAGGTCGGCACCATCGGTACCCCTCTGGCCTGACAGCAGGCCGAAAGCCTTCAGGCTGGTGAGTGCCTGCTGGACCCTCTCCGGCGTAGACGGCAGGGGGATTACCACCGAGTCGGCCAGGAACTCGGCCCAGATGCCACCAAGGCCGATCGTCAGAGAAGGAACCACCGCGTCGGTGCGGGCGGAGATGATCAGCTCGATGCCTTCGCCGGCCATTTCCTCGATCAGGAAGACCGGCGGCTCGGGTACCGGTTCGTCCCGGTCACCGGTCGATCCGCCCTGGTCGCCGATCGGCCGGCCCTGGGCGGCGGTGAGGTGAATCTGGCCGGCGACTGACATCAGGTCCTCCGCGGCGGCTAGCAGGGCGGTCTCGTCAGCGAGGCCGATCCTGACCGCTCCGAGTTCGCTCTTGTGCTGGATCGAGGAGGCCGAGAGCTTGAGAGCGACGGGGAATTCAAGGCCGGCCGCGGCATCGAGGCAGGCCGAAGGGGTGCTGGCGATGTGTGAATCGGGAACTCCGATCCCGGCCGAGCGCAACATCGACTTGGCCTGATGCTCGCTCAGCCACTCGCCACCGTTCTCGTCCGGTCGCGGCAGGCCATTGATTGAGGCGGCGATCGCCCGGAGGTGAGCCACGACAGCGGGACCGGAGGCCATCGACCGCTGCGAGGCATTGAGCGCCGCGAGCGCCGCCGGTATCCCACCGACCGCCGGAATCCCGGCTTCGGCGAGCTCCGCCCGGGCTTCCGGATCGACGAGGTCTGGCAGCGTTGAGGCGAGGACCGCCGGCGTCTTGTTCCGAAGCGCTCCGGCGGCAAGCCCCCGGCGAACCCCGGCCCATCCTTCGCGGTGCTCTTCACGCAGGTCCTCGGGATGATCATGAAAAAGCAGCAGCTGGTTGACATGGGGATCGGCACCAACGGTGGCGACGATCTCACTGAGCAGGTCAGTCTCATCCCAGATCAGCGAGGTGTAATCGAGCGGGTTGGCCGGAGTGACCGCATCCGGCAGGAGCTCTTTCAGCCTGTCGATGGTGGCCTTCTCGAGTTCCGGGAAGTCCAGGCCGATCTGCTCGGCCTGGTCGGCCGCGATTCCGGAATCACCACCGGAGCAGGTGAGCACCGCTGGTCCGCCCGCCCGCCGCGGCAGGGCGCGGGGTTCGGCGAGCACGCGGGTGATCTCGAGCAACTCGTGGGGGTCGGTCGCCCAGGCGGCCCCGGCTTCCTCTATCAGGGCGCGGAAGACTTTCTGGTCACCGGCTATCGCCCCGGTGTGGGCGGCCGCGGCGGCCTGGCCGGCCTTCGAAGTGCCGACCTTCAACACCGCGACACCGATTCCGTTCGCGGCGCAGGTTGCCAGGGCTCCGGCGAGCTTCGCTCCGTCGCCATCGGTTTCCTGGAAGAGGGCGATCGCCCGGACCCCGTCGAGTTCGGCGATCGACCCGAGCCAGTCGCCGGTGTCGAGTACGGCCTGATTGCCGGTAGAGACCATTGTGTGGAAACCGATCCCGCGCTTCGAGCCGATCGCGTTAACGGCAACGTTTCCGGACTGGGAGATCATCGCCACGCTGCCGGCCCCGATGCCGGCCGGAACCGAATCTCCCCAGAGAGGGGCCTGGTGGCGGAATGAGATGACGCCGTTTCCGTTCGGCCCGCAGACCGGGAAGGCGGCCTCCCGGGCGACCTCGGCCAGTTCCGCTTCAAGCGCTTCACCGGCTTCGGTCTCACCGAATCCGGCTGAGACCACGACCGCCCCGCCGCAGCCGGTTTCGATCGCTTCACGGATCGCCGGAGTAACCGCCGGGGCCGGGACCGCGATCACGACGGCGTCAACCGCTTCGGGCAGATCCAGCAGCGACGGAAGGCAGGGCAGACCGTGAACGGTCTCCCGGCCGGGGTTGACCGGGTGAACGGGTCCGGAGAACCCGGCCTCGATCAGGTTGCGGACGACCGTATCCCCGTATGAGCCGGGTCGCTCGGTCGCCCCGACCACCGCGACGGAACGGGGAGTCAGAAGTGCAGTGGGTCGGATTGTCGTCATAGGTGGCGAAAATCCGACCCACTACTGAAGGAGGGTCTCCACTCCGCGCTTTTCGAGGCCGCGGGCGATGATCAGTCGCTGGATCTCCGATGTTCCTTCCCAGATCCGGTCAACGCGGAGTTCGCGGAGGAACCGCTCGGCGACATTGTCACGGCGATATCCCCGTCCGCCGAAGATCTGGACGCAACGATCGGCGCAGCGCCAGGCCGCCTCGGAGACGAACAGCTTGGCCATCGAAGCCTTGTTGTGGCAGACCTTGGGATCGGCGCTGGCGTCGATCAGCCGGGCGACCTCGAGGGTGAGCTGCCGCCCCGCCGCGGCATCGGTCGCGGAATCGGCCAGCGGGAAGGAGACCCCCTGATAATCCATGATCCGGGAGCCACCCTGTTCGCGGGTGATCGCCCAGTCGACGGTCTCGTCGAGCAGGCGCCACATCGAACCGATTCCCCGGGCGGCGATCCCCAGCCGCTCCTCGGCGAACCAGTCCTTCTGGACCTCGTCACCGCCGCCGATCCCTCCGATCACGTCATCCTCGCCGACTTCGACGTCATTGAAACGGATGGTGGGGTGGCCGTCAGGGTAGGAATGGGTGAAGCCCGGGTCCTCGATCGTCTCGACCCCGCCGAGCGACTTGTCGACCACGAAGAGAGTGGGGAGGAGTTCGCCGTCCTCCTCGAGGTTTGCCATTACGACCAGCACGTCAGCGACATCACCCGAGGTGACGAACCACTTCTCGCCGTTGATCCTGAACCCGGCATCGGTCCGGACCGCCGTGGTCTCGATCCCCGAGGGGTCCGAGCCGGCGTTCTTCTCGGTCACCGCGTAGGCGTCACGGGTCTCGCCGCGGAGCAGGGGCTTCAGCCATTTCTCGATGTGCTTTTCCGAGGCGATGTCCCAGACGTTGTAGCCATTGGGGATGTGCCAGGAAATTGCGTTGGTCGATCGGCCCAGCTGTTCTTCGACGAGGAACCACTCCAGCTTGGACCATCCCTGGCCACCGTTCTCCGGCTTGTGGAGCCCGCCGGTCAATCCGGCCTCGAGGGCCTTCTCCTTGACCATCTGCACGGTCGCGTCGGGTAGCCGTCCGTGGAGCAGTTCTGCCTCTTCCTCAAGCGGAATCAGCACCTCTTCGACGTAGCTGCGGGCCCTTCTCCTGAGGTCGAGAGCGCGATCGTCGAGACCTTCATCTCCGGGGTTTGTGACGTTTTGGTACATGAACTCCCTCGCCGATCTCGTTTAGCCAAGCGGAATGGGCTCAGACTACATGCGATTGACTACAAGGTCAACCAGCGCTACCATCAGCCCAAGGCAACCCCGGAGGAGCAATATGAGCGGCAACCTCAGCTGCAATGGCAACGGCAACGTGACCCTCCCCCTGAGCGAGGACGATGTGGCTCGGCAACTGAGACCGCTTGAAGACGCCTCGATGCTGCCCCCGGCAGCTTTCGTTGACCAGGATGTTTTCGACTGGGAGATGAAGAACCTCTTCGCCGACGGCTGGATCTGCCTCGGCCACGTTTCGCAGGTGAACGAGCAGGGCAAGTTCATCCGGCGCGAGATCGGTCCCGACTCGGTCGTCGTGGTCGGTGGTGAAAACGGAGAGCCGCATGCCTTCCTCAACGTGTGCCGGCACCGTGGTGCCAGGTTGATCGAGGAAGCCGACGGCGAGGTCAAACGACGCCTTCAGTGTCCGTACCACGCCTGGTCCTACGCCCTCGACGGTTCCCTGGTCGCGGCACCCCACATGGACGGCGTCGAAAACTTCGACAAGTCCTGCTTCGGGCTGATCCCGGTCCGTCTGGCCATTCTCGGCGGTCTGGTCCTGGTCGATCTGAGCGGCGAGGCCCCTGAACCTGACGCCCACGTCGGCGAGCTGATCG
>JAUPTY010000144.1 GCA_030917845.1 Actinomycetota bacterium
AGCCAGAGCGCCACCGGGTAACCGAGGTGGGTGTAGACGATCAGTCCGGCACTGAGCCAGAAGAGGATGTAGATGACGATCACTTCAACACCTCGTCGTAGAGCCGGAGAGTCTGGCGGGCGATTTCATCCCAGGCGAAAGGTCCTTCCGCCGCAGCCCGGGAGCGGGCCGCAAGCGCTTCGCGGGCAGCGGCAGCGCCATCGCCGCGGGTGAGTTCCGAGAGTTCACGGCCGAGAGCGTCGGCATCCCCCGGAGGAACCAGACGGGCGATTCCGTGCTCGCGGGCGACCTCGCCGATGCCTCCCACGTCGGAAACAACCATCGCTTTGCCGAAGGCGAGCCCGGTGTAGAGGACCCCGGACTGCTCCCCGTCGAGGTAGGGCAGCACCAGGACATCGGCCCGCCGCATGATCGCCGGGATCTCCGGGTCCTCGATGAACCGGGTCAGCCAGCGAACCTCAAGCGGGAGCTTGCTCGCCGCTGCCTTCAGCTCGTCGACGTTCATTCGGGGATTGCCGACGATCCAGAGTTCGGGGGGCGTTTCGCCGCTTTCGGCAGCCAGTTGCTCTGCCGCCCGAATCAGGATGTCCAGACCCTTGTAGGGACGGAGCAGGCCGAAGAAGAGAATCACCGGCGGCCGGGGCTGCTCTTCACCTGTATGAGCCGCTGGAGGCTCCAGTTCCGGCGGCAGGGGCTTTTCTTCCGGTAGCCGGGTCAGGTAGTCGAAGGTGCCGTGCGGGATCACCCGGACCTGCTCCGGGTCGAGTTCGATTTCATCCACGAGCCTCGCCGCGCCAAGCTGCGAGTGGGCGATTACCGCGTCCATCCGGCCGAAGACCTTGCTGGCATGCTTCACCTGCTTTGCGGTCGGGTCGGGCGGCAGGATGTAATGGGCGGTCATGACCCGGGGACGACGGTCGGAAATCAGGTGCTGATCGAGGCGGGGCATGGTCAGCCACTGGTAGTGGGTGACGGTCGCAGCCGGGGCCGACTCGATCTTGCGGCGGAGTCGCCTCATCTCGGGAACATGTCCGAGCGCCTTGCTCAGGCGCCGGAACCTGGGCGAGATTCGCCGGTAGAAGTCACAGCTCACCTGGTATCCGACCGGCTCCGGCACGGGTCCGTAGGTGAATTCGGAGGTGATCAGCTCGACCTCGGCGCCTTCCGCCGCCAGGGCAGCGGCCAGCGCCCGGTCGTACGGCGGGGTGAAAGCCGAGGGGTCGATCAGCTTTACGTTCACGCCCCTGATTATCGTGGGCAACTGTGAACTCCCCCTCCCCGGCAGACAACCATGCAAGCGACGGCACGGAAACGGACCTGAGTTACTGCGTGGTCAACAACGACGGCCGGGAGTACCTCATGGCCTGTCTGGAGGCGATCGAGAGCTTTCATCCCGCTTCACTGAGCCGTGAAGTGCTGGTTCTCGACAACGCCTCCAGCGATGGTTCGGTGGAGGCAGTCCGGGACAGGTTTCCCGAGGCGGAAGTGATTGCGCTGACCGAGAAGCAGGGCAAAGCCGCCAACGATTCGCTGCTCCTGGAAAAGGCTCGCGGGCGTTACTGCCTGCTGCTGAACGAGGATTCCGAACTGCGGAAAGGGGCGGTGGACGCCCTCGTCTTCGCGCTCGATTCAGATCCGAAGGCCGGGGCCGCCGGAGCTCAGCTATTCGACGGTGACGGCAACCCGTATGCCTGCGCCTGGCGATTCCCCGGGGTCGAGTCGGCGCTGGTCGGGGCCTTCTTCCTGCATTCGAGACTGACCGTCCAGAGCCAGGGTGAACTGACCCGGGTGGTCGATTGGGCCCAGTCCTCGGCATTGATGGTTCGCCGCGAAGCGGCCGAAAAAATTGGCGGACTTGATCCGCAGTTCTTCGTCTACTACGACGAATGTGACTTCAGCAAGCGGCTCGCCGACGCGGGCTGGCACACGCTCTACGTGCCGGCAGCCGAAGCGGTTCACCACAACCAGCTCTCGAACGACCTCTCCTCCGGCCTGCCCCGCATCGTCGAGTTCCACCGCAACCGTGACCTCTACATGCGAAAGCACCACAACCGGGCCGCTGCTCTCGCGGTCCGGGTCCTGACCGCCTGGGCCTACGGCCTGAGGACCCTGGCTTCTCTCGTCATCCCCGGAGCACCGACCAAGGTCTACGCCGCCCACACCCGCCAGGCCCTGTTCCCCTATCGCGGGGAAAGCCTCGCCGACCGAAATGGTGCCGCAGGTTTGGTCCCATAACGGGCGTGAACCTGCGTCACCGACGGCTCAGTTCCGCAGGTCCTCGTCCCACTGTTCGACCTCGACTGCTTCCGGTAGTCCGCCGCGGCGCGGCTTTCCGTCCGGCCCGTCCTCGCCGGCCGCTTTTCCGGCAGCCCGGGCCTCGAGGATCTTCTCCTTAAGCTCGGCGGGTCTGGTCAGGAGCAGGAGCCAGCCACGCTCCTCCTGCGTGAAGAACCCGGTGACCAGGAGGAGGAAGGGGAGCGCCGCGACCAGCAGCAGCTGAACAGCCAGCCAGCCGATGCCCTCCTGGGGGACGAAGACCTCCCCGATCGCGATCAGAGCGGCACTTGCCAGCAGCACCCGGGCGAGCCGAAGCCACTCGTAGGGAACCGGGAAGAGTCGCTGGGTGAAGATGTACATCAGCATCACCACGACGAGGTATGAGACGACCAGCGAGACCCCGGCGCCGATGATTCCCCAGACCGGGAGTAGCAGCAGGTTGAGCCCGACGTTGACCACCAGCCCGGCGATCGTGGCCGGCAGGTTGTACTCGGTCCGGCCCGTGCGCCCGAGCACGACCAGCAGCACCATGTAGAGCGCGTAGAGAGCGGCGCCGGCCGAGACCGGGCCGACAACTTCTGCCGCATCAAAGTAGTCGGGGGCGGCGAAGACCCTGACGATCCAGGGGGCCGCAAGCCAGAGGAAGGTGACCACGAAAGCCATCACAACGACGAACCAGGTGACCACCGCCGAGTAGGCGCGGGCCGCTTCATCGTCATCCTGGATCGAATAGGCGAGTGGCGGGAAGGCGAGCTGGAAGCCGCGGACCAGAACCGCGATCCCCTGGGAGACCTTGATCGCCAGGGCATAGAGACCGGCTTCGGCCAGACCGAGGGTGCGGGCGATCAGGATGCGGTCGATGAAGCTGAGCGAGTAGAGCGAGAGCTCGGCCGGCATGGTCGGCAGGCCGAACCTCATCATCCGTCTCAGCAAGGGCCGGTCCGGCACCAGCGAGAGGCGGTGCCAGTGGTAGGCGATCAGGCCGAGCACCATGACGAGTCCGGTGCCATAGCTGCCAAGCAGGAGACCCTCGGCTCCCATGTCCAGCGGTACGACCAGGACCACGGTGATCGGGATCGTGAACAGGACGGAAAGCATGGTCACCGTGAAGAAGGCCCGGGCCCGCTCGTCCAGCCGGAAGATGGTCAGCAGATACTCGGAAAGGGTGAGGACGAACAGGCCCGGGATCGCGATCCGGACCAGGTTCGGATCGGACACACCGAGCAGCAGTTGTGAAATAGGTTCGGCGAAGGGGAAGCAGACCACGGTGGTGATCAGGCCGGCCCAGAAAAGCATCGCGAATGAGGTGGCGACCACCTTGTCGGGATCCTCGCCCTGCTTGTAATAGAAACGGAGCAGCGCTTCGATCACGCCGAGGCGGATCACGATCGAGGCGGCGACTACCGCCGCGAACATGACCTCGGCCGCGCCGTAATCGGCCGGCGTGAGGTAGCGCGTGTAAAGCGGCAGCAGAGCGACCGCGATCAGCTTCGAGATGATGCTTGCCGCCGTGTAGGCGGCGCCGGTTGTCGCTAGGCGGCGGAGGTAGCCCGACATGGAAAGGCGAGGCTATAGCCGATGGCGATCAGGACCCAGGTCACCGGATCGTCGAGAAATCCTGCATACGTGATCGTGTGGACCAGGACTGCCACGAATGCGGCCAGCATCGCGGCCCTGGCGGCCGGAGGTCCACGGTCCGGGTCATAGGACCGCGGGGCAGCGCCGAGCCCGGGCATCACCCGCCGCATCCCCGCCATCAGAGCGGCGAAAATGCTGGCGATCAGGGCGAGGTAGAAGGCGAGACCGATCAGGCCCTGCTCGGCCGCAACGGTTATCGGCTCCGTGTGGGACTCGGTCACGGGTGCGTTCGGGCCGGCCACCTCGCGCTTGAAGGCAACCGAGAAGGAGCCGGGGCCGTAGCCGTAGATCGGCCTGGCTTCGAAAAGGTCGAGCCCTCCTTCGACCAGATTGGCCCGGCCGCTGGTCTGCTTGTTGATCGCCCCCAGGTCGAGCTTGACGATGCCGCCGGCGAAGGTCCCGAAGAGGACCACGCCGATCACCAGCGCAGCGAGTCCGGAAAGGA
>JAUPTY010000028.1 GCA_030917845.1 Actinomycetota bacterium
AGCCCCTTTCGCGGGGGCTGCCTGATGACCTCGATCTCGACCGAATTCGACGGCCGCCCCGGACCGGTTCGCGAGGCGGTTGCCGAAGCATGGGGTCGCTGGACCACAGTTCTCCGCGCCGATCTGGACCAGGCAATCAAGACCGGTCAGCTCTCTCCCCCGCTCGCCCCTGCCGACACGATCACCGCAATCGAATCCCTCGCCACCGGCGTAAACCAGCAAACCCAGCTCTACGGCAAAAAACACCCCGAGAAGACCGCCAGTGCCGCCGCCCGGGTACTGCTCGGCATCATGATCTGAACCGTCGACGACAGGACCGGCCCCGGCGGGATGAGCGCCTTCTCCTCCTACGGGCTTTCCCGCATCGTGCCCCTCTGCTTTTCATGATGCCGCCACCGCTCGGGAAGTCCGCATCTGACTCGATATTTCAACTACCCAGCGACTTACTTCGGGGTCAGGCAGGATGGCATCACCCCGGTAGAGGACCCGTTCCGACGCTCCACATCGCTCGACGGCACGACCGATGATTTTCTTCTGGAACATCGGGTCGTACGCAACGAAAACCGGGATGACAACAACCCGATCAACCCTCTGAAGCATCGACTCAATCGCCTTCGTGGTCGGTTCTCGGCTGTAGCTGACCAAATGCCCGCACCACGCGTGGCCAGTATGCGCGATACCCAGATCGTGCTGGATAGCGCTACCTACTTCAGCGAAGAAGCGGTTCCATTGATCCTCGAATTCGCTGCTGCCGTAGCCAATCAGGAGGACTCCAAAACGCTGGTCGCTGCCGTCCTCCTCCCGGCGACCGGTTATGGCCCTCACTCGCCGCGCCACATTTCGCTGAACCAGACCCGAAAAGTCCATCAGCGGCGCGAAATCAAGATCGGCCCTGGTCTCGTAGATCTCGATTTTCTCAGCCGCGAGCTCAGCGATCTTGGCCCGGTCGTCCGATTGACCACAGATCGCCGGGATGTCGTCATAGCTGTGGTCACTCACCGTCAGGAGCAGGGGCACGACGATCACTGACTCGAACCCAGCCGCATCGAACGACCGAAGCTGAGTAGCGATCGACGGCTCGGTGTATTCCATGAACGCCGACCTGATGGCCCCGATTCCGGGCATCGAAAGGAGTTCG
Organism: Actinomycetota bacterium; assembly: GCA_030917845.1. Lineage (GTDB taxonomy): Bacteria > Actinomycetota > Thermoleophilia > Solirubrobacterales > 70-9 > 67-14. Next base: position 1,139 of record JAUPTY010000028.1, read on the forward strand.
TCGCTCGCCTCTTGGTGGACGTCCAGCAGGAGCCGACGCCAGGCGGCAGAGTGAGAGCCGTGACTGACCAGGAGGATCCCGGTCTTTGCTGAATCGTCGCGAGGAGTCCGCTCCGAGACTGCGAAGGCGATTTCGTCCGACAGGACCCCAGCCTCGTCCGCATCCGGCTGGGCAACCAGGGCCGTACCGTCAATTAGAGAAGTGACCTCGCGCGATACCGCTCCTCCTTTGGAGTGAACGGGGCAACCAGACGCAGCCGTGATTTCCATTTTGGCCTTCCTGTCATGAAGTACTCCCCAAAGGAATATTCACAGGGTCATTGTGGAAATTAGACTAGCCTAATGATCAGTCCTGTCAATCCGTAGTTTTCACGGAAATTCACGTCTTGTCTCTGACCCTGACGCCCTCGGGGTTGAAGCGATTGAATGAGTCAGGCGTTCGAGACCGACAAGAGAAAGAGTCCGAAGCAGGTGAAGGCGACCATTACCGCCAGCATCCAGTACTGGGAACGAGCTGCGGCGCGGTAGTCCTTCCAGATTGCGACCGCCCGATCATGAGCAAGAACGAGGCCAGCGACATGACCGGCGACCAGAGCCCCGACCTGGACGTACCAGACGAGTTCATTCGAGATCGCGCTGTAGTTGACCCCGGAAGAGGCGGTGCCGAAGAGATCCGTCGTCCCGGTGCCAAGCGGGTCGGAGAGGAGATAGGTGAACTGGGCCTGCTCCTGGAAGAAGAAGAGGCTGAAGTAGTGGGCCAGCAGATAGGCGAACGCGATCGGAATCAGGGCATGGGCGAAGATGCGCCACAGGGTCTTGCGATCGGGAGCCCCGGGGACGGTGCTCATTCCCCTTACTCCGGCCAGGTACACGAGGGCGACGATCCCGATGCTGACCAGCATGAAGGTCGTGCTTGAAGTCCTGGCCGCTGCGGTGGCGCTGAAGCCAACATCAGTGAAGCGATCGATTACCCAGCCGATCCCGTCCTTGAAGACGCCTTCCGAGGCACCATCAAAGGTCGTGGTGCCAATCGAGGTGATGATCAGCGCGACCGAACCCGAAATGCCGGCAACCCATCTGGTCGAGCCTGAAAGAAAAGGCCGGACTCCAAGTTCGCGGCCCCGGACTTCCAGTTTGCCGAGCGACCCGAACATGCCGAAATAGACCGAGAAGATCTCGCCGTTCCGGAACCAGGCATCCCGTCCGAAGAGTCCGACCATCACCAGCGTGTAGACCGAGTAAAAGACAGCTGCCTGGGCGACTGCTTCCGGGGAAACGCCGACTGCGACGCCGCTGCCCTCCCCGTAGACGAGCTCGAGCCAGACAAAGAGAAACAGACCGACCGCAGCTGGCCAGCGACCGAGCTTCTCCGGATAGACGAGATGCGAAGGCGCGGACCCGGTCAGTTTGCGCCAGGCCCAGCCGACGGGCGCGGAAATCGCATTCCACGGATTGAAGGCCGGGAAGACATTTCCGAAAAGCACACCCAGCAACGGAAATCCGAGCCAGGCGGTGACAAAAAACAGGGTCAGGGTGACGTTGCGATCCGGGGCTTCGGTTCCTTCGAAGCCGGAGTAGATCGCCAATCCCAGCAGGAACAGTCCGAAGGCACCACAGATGATCCGGACCGGAAGGCTGGTGATCGCCCGGCCAAAGCCGGGCGCCACCTGCCGCCAGGCGTCACTCTCGTAGCGGGCCCGGCGCCAGCCCGCTGAAAGAGCGAAGAAAGAAACTACGAGGACAATCGAGGCTCCCCAGGCGAAGAGCCACGCCGGTATCGGAATGTCCTGCCCTGCGGAGAGGGCGTGGGCAAGGGTCAGGCTCAGGTGCGCGCCTTCTCAACGCCGTCGAGCAGCAGCCAATTGGCCTTGAATGCCTCTTCGGCAGCCTCGACCAGCTCATCCTCGCTGAAGTCGTTCATGTGCCGCTCGATCAGCTTGCGGCCTTCTTCGGCGTGGTGGACATCCATCTTCTCGTGGACCGTGAAGTAGAGGTTGCCGGGGGCGTCGTTGATCTCGTAATGCTCGCCGAGACCTTCGGTCTTGGTCTTCGAGATCGCCGGCTGGCCGGACTCGATCGCGAACATGCGGGCGAGCTGGCGACCGAAACCGTCGGCCCTGGTCCAAGTCTCGACGCACTCGAGGGTCTCCGGGTTCGGCTGGGCACCGACGGTGCCGCCGACCGCGTTCACGAACCCGTCCCACATTGCGACGTGTTCATGCTCCTCGGCGGAGTGTGCCTCGAGGCTGGCGCGCTCGGACTCCGGCGCGTGAGCGGCGATGTCGGCGCTCAGCTTGGCGATCGCCTCGGTGGCGTAGCGGTACTGACCGGAATAGTCGGCGAGTTCCTCACGGGTCAGCTCTCCGGCAGACCAGCGCTGGTAGAAGGGGTGTTCCAGGACGTTGTTCTCGGCCCGGGCCTGCTCGATGCGATCCCAAACTTTGGTATTCACGAGTGTCTCTCCTCGTAGGGGGCTGACTGGAGCCAGATCATACCGGCCGGGCGACCTCGCGGGCGAAGCCTCGCAGGCACCCCGGAACATAGGATCCGGCCATCCTTCCGCTTCGAGATGACATTGCAGCGCCTGAACTTCCCGGCAAAGCGACCTGGGTCGGCAAAGACCCCGGCAAGATGCCGGTGCTGGCGGCAAAGGGGCCGGTCCTGGTCCATTTCATCGACTACAGCCAGCTCAACAGCGTCCGGACCCTCCCCTACCTGAACGAATGGCATGAGCGGTACGAGCCGCTCGGCCTGCGGGTACTCGGGGTCCAGACACCCCGGTTCCCTTTCGGGGCCGGACTCGATGAGGTCGAGCAGGGTCTGCGTCGGCTCGGCGTCGACTTCCCGGTGCTGCTCGACGATCGCAACCTGCTCTGGACGGGATATGGCTGTGAAGGCTGGCCGAGTCTTTTTCTATGGGGTCGCGGCGGGATCCTGCGCTGGTTCCACTTCGGCGAAGGCGACTATGCGGGGACCGAGGAAGCGATCCAGGAGGCCCTCAGGGCTGCTTTCGAGAACCTGCCGGAGATGCCGGATCCGATGGAGCCGATCCGGGCGACTGACGGCCCGGGCGTTGAGGTGATTCCACCCGGTCAGGAGCTAGTCCCCTTCGATGGTCGGCCCTGGACCATCGAAGACGGTCAGGCCTTCGACGTCGAGTACGAAGGCGGAGGCGCTTACGCAACTGCGGAAGGTTCAGGAAGGCTTCGGATCACACTTGACGGCGAGCCTCACGCCGAAGTCGAGGTAGACGGACCTGGCCTTTACGCTCTGGCCGAGCATGACCGTCACGGCGCCCACCGGGTAGGAATAGAACTCAAAGGTTCCCCGGCCATCTGGTCGGTCAGCTTCGCCCCGGCCGTCTCCTAGCCCTCACCGGGCTCCGCCACCACCGAAAGTCGATTTTGCGCCGGTATGCGGCGAAAAATCGAATCTCGCTGAACCTTTCGGCCAGATCAGGACTGGACCATGGGGAGACCCTTGCGGATCTCCTTGGGAAGCATGAAGCGGACCGACTCGTCGACGGTACGGAGCTCGGAGATGTCACTGACTCCGCGGTCGCGGAAGAGCTGGACCAGATCCTCGACCAGTTCCTCGGGGGCGCTGGCTCCGGAAGTTATGCCGACGATCTTGACGCCGTCAAGCCACTCTTCCTGAACCTGGGTGTGATTGTCGACCAGGAATGATTCCGCACCGTGTTCACGGGCGACCTCGACCAGTCGGTTCGAGTTCGAAGAGTTAGTCGAGCCGATCACCAGGACCAGGTCGCACTGGCGGGCGAGCTGCTTGACCGCGATCTGACGGTTGGTCGTGGCGTAACAGATGTCCTCACCCTTGGCGGTGACGATTCCGGGGAACCGTTCGCGCAGTCGGGAGATGATCTCGGCGGTCTCGTCGACCGAAAGGGTGGTCTGGGTGATCAGCGCGACGTGGTCGGGATCTTCGATTTCGAGCAGGTCGACTTCATCGACGGTTTGGACCAGGACGATCGAATCCGGAGCCTCGCCCATGGTGCCTTCAACTTCTTCGTGACCTTCGTGGCCGACCATGATGATCGTGTAGCCTTCGGCCGCAAACTTACGGGCCTCGACGTGGACCTTGGTGACCAGCGGACAGGTTGCGTCAATCGTTCGGAGTTCGCGCTGGGCGGCCCGTTCGTGGACGGCTGGGGCGACGCCATGAGCGGAAAAGACGACGATCTCGCCTTCCGGGACTTCGGTCTCTTCCTCGACGAAGATCGCACCGCGAGCGGCGAGCTGTTCCACGACATGCTTGTTGTGGACGATCTCCTTGCGGACGTAGATCGGAGCGCCGTGTTCGTCCAGCGCCCGCTCGACGGTCTGTACCGCCCGGTCGACGCCGGCGCAATAACCGCGGGGGGCCGCGAGAATGACTTTCTCGATACCGGTTGTCAGAGTTTGAGGCATTGATCAAGGGTACCCGAGTAGAGTCTTTGTCAGTCCACGATGGGGAGCTATGGAACCCGCAAGCCATGAAATCGACCGCCTGACAGCGATCGACGCACAGTTTCTGACCAATGAGAGCGAAAGTTCTCACATGCATATCGGTGCGGTGATGATCTTCGAAGGAGATCCGCCGTCCTACGACGAGTTCAAGGCGCACATCGGTTCCCGCCTCGACTTCGTCCCCCGCTACCGGCAGAAGCTGGTTTATCCGCCCTACAACACGGGCCGGCCCCTCTGGGCGGATGACCCGGACTTCAATCTGAATTACCACCTCCGTCACACCGCCCTGCCATCACCGGGCGGGGAGCGGGAGCTGAAGATCCTGGCCTCCCGGCTCTTTTCCCAGGCGCTCGATCGTTCGAAGCCGCTCTGGGAGATGTTCCTGATCGAGGAACTCGAGGGTGACCGTTTCGCGATCATCATCAAAAGTCACCACGCGATGATCGACGGGATTTCCGGAGTTGACATCGGCACCGTGATCTTCGACGTGACTCCCGACGCCGAGCCGATCGTTCCCAAGGAGGAATGGAAGCCGAAGCCGCTGCCTTCGAACATCAGCCTGCTCGAACGAGGAGCCAAGGAACTCGCCGGTGAGCCGGTCCGGCTCGGGGAGAAGGCAATTTCTGCGCTTCGCAACCCGTCGTCGGTCATGGGCAGAGTCGGTGAAAGCGCCGAGGGCCTGGCTGAAGTCGCAAGGGCATTCGCCGATTCGGCCCCGGAAGTCCCGCTGAACGTTCCGATCGGCCCCCATCGGCGGGTTACCTGGACCAGCGCCGGGCTGGACGAGTTCAGGCGGATCAAGGATGTCTTCGGGACCACGGTCAACGATGTGGTCCTGGCCGTCGCGGCCGGATCTGTACGCAGGTGGCTGATCAAGCGGGGAGTCGAAACCGACGGCCTCGAGTTGCGAGCGATGGTGCCGGTTTCGGTCCGGGCAGAAAGCGAACGTGGTCATCTCGGCAACAAGCTGGCAACCATGCGGGCGCCGCTTCCCGTCTACGAACCCGATCCGGTCGCCCGGCTGGAGATCGTCAGTGCCTCGATGGACGGTCTCAAGCAGTCCAAGCAGGCGCTAGGAGCAGAGGTGATCGCCCGCCTGAACGACTTCGCTCCCCCGACCCTGCTCGCCCAGGCTGCCCGGCTTACGTTCTCGACCCGTCTATTCAATCTGCTCGTAACCAATGTCCCGGGACCACAGATTCCGCTCTACGTGCTGGGGCGGAAGCTCGACACGCCTTACCCGGTCGCCTTCCTCGCCAAGAACCACGGTCTCGCGGTCGGCGTGATGAGCTACGGCGGAAGGGTCAACATCGGCCTGATCGGGGACTTCGACGCGATGCCCGACATCGGTCAGATCCGCCGCGGCATGAACGAATCGCTGGCTGAACTTACGGCTGCCGCCGATGAGGTCGAAGCTTCGATCGCTCCGGACAAGTCGAAATCGGCCTCGACGAAGAAGGCTTCAACCAGAAAAGCCGCTTCGAAGAACGGCACCGGCAACACCGGCGCCAGTACCACCAGCCGGAAAAGCTAGAAGCCGAGCGCGAACTTGGCGTCGTCGGTCATCATTTCCGGCGACCAAGGCGGGTCGAAGATCATCTTCGGGTGAACGTCACGAACGCCCTCGAGGTTGCCGACGAATTCCTTCATCTGCTCGGAGACCTGGGGGCCGATCGGGCAGGCCGGCGTAGTCAGGGTGAAGGTCACGTAGACATCGGGTGACTCCAGCTCGACCTCGTAGACGAGGCCCAGGGAAACGAAGTCGAGACCCAGCTCCGGGTCAATGACTTCTTCCAGCGCTTCAAAGACTTCTTCTTCGGTCGGCATCGTCGCCTGATCTTCAGCCATGGGTCAATGGTAACCGGGGCCGGTCTCCGGCACCGCGTAACCTTTATCTGCCCATGTTCGTCTTCATCCTCGCCCTGCTAATCATCTGGCCGATCGCGGAGCTGTTCGTGATGGTTCAGGTCACCGACATGATCGGCTTTTTCTGGATGCTTTTCCTGCTTTTCGCCTCGGCGGTGAGCGGGATTCTGATCCTGCGGCACCGTGGAAGGGCCCATTGGCGGAGGTTTCGCGGGGCCCTGGACGAGCGGCGGCCTCCCGCCAAAGAAGCTTTCGACGGTGTGATGATTACTTCCGGCGCATTGCTGCTGATCATCCCCGGCTTCATAACTTCGGCGCTCGGCCTGTTCCTGCTTTTCCCGCCGACCAGGTGGCTGGTGCGGCTTGCCGCGATGACCCTTTTCGCTTCGAAATTCAAGGTTGCTGCGACAACCGCTACCTGGAGCAACGCCGGCTATAACCGCTACCGGGCCGGGCGTCGGCCCGACTATGACGTCGAGGGCGAGGCAGTGGATGTGACCGAGCGACCCGACGGTGAACCTCTCCCCCAGCTACGCTCGGGGACAGAGAGCAGTGAAGACCAAGTCGATCGAAATACTTGATCCGGAGAGCGGACTTTTCGTCAGCCTGACCGCCGGCGGGAACGGCGCGATCATGCTGGGTGAAGATGTGATCGCCGCCGCACCGATTCCGGGTGGGGGGCTTGATCCACTGGTCGATGGCGCTCCGCTCGAACTCGAAACGGAACATGGCGAGCTGGCTGTTTCGATCGCTTCTACCGGTGAGCCGATCAGCTTTGACGGTGAACTGACCGGCCGGCGCGAAGCCAGCCTGGTGGAAACCAAAGGGAAACTCGTCCATCGCGGCGAGGAGATCGACCTTGATTGCCGCGGCGTGCTTCACCGCAGGGGCGAGGAAACATCAGGTGGGGTCAGCCTTACCCGCGATGCGACGATCATCCTGTCCGACGGTGGCCTGATCTGCGTCACCTCGGCCGCCCCTGAAGGTGACATCAATCATGGCGACGAAGAAACTGTGGCCGCGATCACCCACCCGGGTGGCTACATCGCATTCGACGAGGTTCTGCTCTCAACCGAATACGACTCGGCCGGACGCCAGCGCCGGGCCACGCTCGAACTCTGGCCGGCGACCGATGATGTCGCCGCGCTCCACGGCGCCGGTTCAGTAGTCACCGGATGCACCGCGAAGATCGGCGGAGCGATTGTCAACACCGCCCTGTTTCGCTGGTCACTCGACGGACACCTCGGACTGGGTCGTTACGAGGTCACCCGACCAACAGCTGTGGCAGTCGCATGAGCCGGATCGAGATGGTCATCTCGGACTTTGGCGGCGTTCTCACCACCCCGCTGGTCGAAGCGTTTGCTTCCGTCCAGGACCGGGTCGGAATACCCCCGAAGACCTTTGGCGAGGCGATGCGCTCGGTCGCTGAAAGTGGTGGCAAAAACCCGCTCTTCGAACTCGAATGCGGCCGCATAACCGAGGCCGAATTCCAGGTTGAGCTGGCTGATGCGCTGGAGCCACTGCTCGGTCACCGGCCGGTGATCGAGGAGTTCGGTCATCTGCTCTTTGAAGCCCTTGACCCCAACGTGGGCATGCTCGACCTGATCCGCGAGGTCCGACGGGACGGGATTCGCGCCGCGCTCCTGACCAACAACGTCAAGGAATGGGAGCCGAAGTGGCGGTCGATGCTTCCGGTCGACGAGCTTTTTGAAACCGTGATCGATTCAGCCTTCGTCGGATGCCGCAAGCCCGACCCGCGGATCTACCAGCTGACCCTGGAACGAGTCGGACTCGAGCCCGATCAGTGCATCTTCATCGATGACATGCAGATCAACATCGACGCCGCCAACGAACTCGGCCTCCACGGAGTCCACTTCCGCGAAACGGCCCAGGCCCGAGCCGAAGTCCACGCCCTGCTGGCTTAGCTGGATCCGTGGGCGGCCACAATCAAAGCGCCGAGGTGATCGAGCTGCTCTGCGCTCAGGGACTTCTCGATCAGGGGGAAGAGCTCCCGCTCTTCAAACCGAACGTGGTCGGCGAGGGCCTGACCGAGTTCCCTCAACTTTTCCGGTTCCACTTCATCTGAGAGGTAACTGACAAGACCACGGATCCGAATGTGCTCGACGCGCATCCGGGCGAGGCCTTCCTCGGCCAGAGGACCAGGCAGTCCCGCTCCCGGAGTCAGGACCTCTTCCTCGATCCGGAAGTGGTTCTCCCCCTCGCTTCTCCAGAACTCCAGAAACGCTGATCTGGCCGCTTCGCCTCGGTCTGCGGCCTCAGGCGCGTCACGCAGCAGCTTCGCGACAAAGAGGACCTGATGATGATCGTGCGACAGAGGAATCAGCGCGGCCGATCGCTTCATCGCTTGAAATAGTCGGCGTTGATCTGGATGAACTTCTGCCATTCGGGCGGGACGCTGTCTTCGGCCGTGATCGCATCGACGGGGCAGGCCTCGACGCAAGCGTCGCAGTCAATGCACTCGTCGGGGTCGATGTAAAGCTGCGGCTCTGCCTCGAAGTCCTGCTCATCCGGGGTCGGGTGAATGCAGTCGACCGGGCAGACCTCAACGCAGGAGACATCCTTCTCGCCGATGCAGGGCTCGTTGATCACATATGTCAAGTCAGAACCTCGCTACTCTTTTTTACATGCCTTCTATGTAAAATTCTACAAGAGTAGTCATGGCGGCCGAAGCCATCTGGGAGAATCGAAGCGATGGATGTGACTGCAGACAGCAACGATGTTCTCGTGCAGCCGACTCGGGCGCGGCTTTTCGCATCCCTGAACGACTTGAAGCGGCCAGCTGAAACCGACGAGCTCGCCAGCCTGCTGGACATGCATCCCAACGGCATCAGGAACCATCTCGAGCGGATGCTTGAAGCCGGACTCGTCACCCGGGAGCCCAGGCGACATGGCCGCGGGCGACCGCGCGACGTCTGGGCGATCGATCCGGAAGCCGCCCCCGGCGGGGATCCGCCCACCGCGTATTCGGAGTTGAGTGGATGGCTTGTCGAAGCGGTCGAGCGCGGGATCGCCAATCCCGAAGAGATCGAGAAGCTGGGTCGGAGCATCGGGGTCGGACTTGCCGACCGTCAGGGCGATGGTCTTGCCCCCGAGATCAGATTCCGGAATGCCCTGACCGCAATGGGCTTCCAGCCGAGCAGATCCCACAACCCCGACAAGACCGTGACCTACTGTCTGAACAACTGTCCCTACCGTGATACGGCGAGGACCGGACAACCGCTGATCTGTGGCCTCCACCGTGGCATCACTGCCGGGCTGATCGAGTCGATTGAACCTGAGTCGGAGATGATCGGATTCTTGATTCGGGAACCTGACCGGGCCGGTTGTGAAATCAGGATACGCGGCCCGCTGGCGGAACCGGTCGAATGACCGGCCCGCTGGACGGGCCAGGCGTGAAAGCCACCAGGAGCATCCGGGCCAGCTGCCAGACCACGAACAACAAGACTCCCAGGACCAACACCCGAGAGACGGTCCCGAGGAGTCCGGAGTTAATTGATGCCGATACCGTCATCGACACCAGGCCCACAACTGCCGCACAGCTGAGAAGGATGTCTCTTCGCGGGCGAGCGTCCGGCAGGCTGAATGCGAACCCCGAGCGAACCCGGGCCATCATCGCGAGCAGATGCAGTAGCGATCCGGCCACGGTGAGTCCGATCCACCCGGAAAGGATCAGCGTTGGCAATGCTTCTCCTGCCCAGCCAGTAAACGGCCCGTTCACTCCGGCGCTCAGGGTGCTGACAAAAGCGACCAGAAATGAGACCGGAAGGAACAGCTGAGCCGAGGTCAGAAGCCTGAGCGAAAGACGCAGCGGACCGGCTGACTGTCTCAATGTGCCGGCGATATTGGCCGAAAGAAGGCAGGAAGCGGACAGCAGGGCAGCCCAGCCGCAACCTGCCACCGGTGCCGAACCGAAGGCCACGCCCAAAGCGAGAAGAGCCACTCCGCCCAGCCAAGAGCCAAAGGTAAACGGTTCGAAGCGCGGAAACCGTAGCCTGTTGCCGGACAGCGATGGAAGCAGGGTATGAAGCGTGCCGACGATCGCAGTCCCGAACCAGCCGAGCAGGTTCAAGACTAGATGCGCACCGAGAAGCGATCCCTGGGTCCAGATAGTTCCGGACACCATCGCTCCCCCGACCAGCACCCCAGGAATGAGAAATCCGGCGGAGGCGGCGTACCACCTGGTGGCCCAGTGAAAACTCTGGAGTGACTTGTGACGCATCACGGTCAGTCCGGCGAGAAAAAGCGTGAGTCCGAGGAGGATCAGCAGAGTGCCGATTTCCGCAAGTTCGGGCTGACCGAGCGGTCGACTCGCGACAACAGCCAGCACTCCGACGTTCCACGCCGCCGCCTGACTGGCGATCAGTGACCGGGGTGGTGGATCGGTAGACAGGAAAGCCGCCACGAAAAACTGGGCGGCGCCGATAACGAGTTGCGATACCCCTCCCAGCAGCGCAAGATGGAGAATCGGCCAGCGGCCCCAGCCGATACCCCAAAAGGAATCGAGAAGCGCAAGCAGAGCCGCCATCGACAGCATCGTGAACGCCACCGGGAAGAAGACAGCGAGCAGACTCATGGGCCGGACGGCGGCCGGCCGCGGGCCTCGTAGCCCGCAGCCGTTCTCCCGCGCCGCCCCTCCCTTGGTCGCCGGATGTCTGCGTCCGGCGGTCAGGCATCGATGCGAGGCCGAGTCACTCCTCAAAGCCCGGACCAGAATGATGGTGATGAGAATTGAAATAGAACCACATTCAACCCCGCTTATTATTCACACTTGAACTGTAAATAATAGATGACGTCGTTCTGCGGCGTTAGCTCTCAGCTTCAGATGAAGCCGGTGGCGCCATGCCACCGGAAGCAAGCCCGGCGCAGAGCCAGGCGAAGGCGACGAGGAACACAAACGCGAGGACGAACTCCCCGGTCGAGTCCTTGACCACACCGAGAATCAGGGGCGGGAAGAATCCCCCCAGCCCGCCAGCTGCCCCAACGATTCCGGTTGCGGCACCGGTGGATCTCGGGAAATGGACCGGCACCAGTTTGAAGACGGCTCCACTGCCCAGACCAAGAAAGAAGGCCATGGTCAGGCAGAAGATCGTTACCGGCACGATCGACGGGTCCGACGCCTGCCAGGAGAGTCCGATCGCGTCGAGCCCGACCCCGAAGAAGGCGATGGTCAGGACCTTGTCGCCACCAATACGGTCCGAAAGACTCCCGCCGATCGGTCTGGCCAAAGTCGCAAGCAGAGTGAATCCTGCTGCTCTCAGGCCGGCATCGGTCAGTGAATAGTCGAACCAGTCCGAAAGAAGTTTCGGGAGGAAGAGAGCCATCGCCACGAAACCACCGAAGCTCACGAAGTAAAAGAGCGCCAGACGCCAGAGCCTCCAGCCAGCCCCGAGTACATCGCCGTAACGGGTCGGGGCCGGTTTGACTCCCGGGGCCTGGCGGGCGAGTGACATCCAGATCAGGGCATAGACCGCGATGACTGCACCGAAGACAAGCCCGGCAACTTCCTGACCGGCCGAATCACGAATCGCCGGGACCGAGAAGGCAGCGACCGCGGTGCCGATGTTGCCCATTCCGTAGATGCCGATCGCCAGGCCCTGCCGCTTTGGGGGGTACCACTGGGCTACGAAGGGAACGCCGACGGCGAACGAGGCGCCAGCCGCACCGAGCAGGAAGCCCGCGCCGAGCAGGGCAACGTAGGAAGAGGCGAAGCCGACCAGCACGGCGGCACCCGCCGAGTAGAAGAGCATCCCGGTGAAGACCATTCGACCGCCGACCCGGTCAGTGATCAGGCCAAGCGGAATCCGCAACAGGGATCCGAGAATGACCGGGATCGAGATCATGATCGAGGTCTCGGTGTCGCTCAGCCCGAGGTCATCCTGAATCGCGGGGGCGATCGGTGCGAGCATTCCCCAGGCCGAGAAGCAGACCGCGAATGCGATCGTGGCGAGCAGCAGATTGCGGCCTGATCCTGCTTTGGCTTCTGGTTCCATGGCTTTCTCCTGACTGGTTCGGCCCTGCCGCTCAGTGCGGCTGGGCAGCCTTCTCCGAGGTCTTCGGACGACTCGTCCGCGATGAGGGGATGCTGGGCGAATAGTCCGGCGCCCCACTGCCGTAAGTCCCGGTGCGCGCACCGCTTCTGCCACCCCGCGGGCGGTAGACGATCGGGCTTCGCCAGATGTAACCGACCGGGACCGTGAATGCATGGATCAGACGACTGAAGGGCCAGAGCGCATACAGGAACCAGACGACGATCACGTGGGTCTGGAAGACCCAGTTCACGCCTTCCATCAATGACGGTTCCGGGTCGAGGATGAATATCTGCCGGAAGTAGGGCGCCACCGACTCGCGGTAATGAACCGTGTCCGGAATGTTGATCAGGGTCGCAAGCATGCCCGTTGCGATCGCAACCCCGAGAACGACGAAGGTCACCACATCCATGCGGGTCGTTGTGACCCGCACCCGCGGGAAACGGACTCTTCGGTACATCAGCGCGGCGAAGCCGACCACCACGGCAAAGCCAGCCGAGATGCCGCCGACTACAGCAAGCACGTGATAGGCCTCTTCGGAAAGTCCAATCGCTTCAGTCCAGGACTGCGGGATCAGAATTCCCAACACATGTCCACCGATCGCGGCGAGAACCCCGAAGTGAAAGAGGACAGAGGCGTAACGAAGCACCCGGCTTTCGAGCAGTTCGGTGGAACGGGCTGTCCAGCCGAAGCGATCCGTCTTCTTGCGCCAGATCAGGCCACCGATGCCGACCGCCAGCGCCACGTAGGGAAGCACCGAGTACGCAGCAACGGAAAGCGTTCCTGCAGCCAGGACGTTCATTCGCGCCCTCCGATCATCGGCAGCGGCATGTCCCCCACGTGGGCGGGCATCACCTCGGGCGGTGCGAATGGCTCCAGGCCTACCTCTTCGGATGGAGGTCCCTGTTCGGCCAGCCTCCTGATCCGGTTTACCTGCCTTGAGGTCAGCCCGGGAAGGCCGGCCCGGATCACCTCGAAGAGCGGGGCCCACGGGCTGCCAGCACTCTTCAGGCTCTCCCCGATCAGTTCGATCGACTCACGGTGCCGGTCCAGCAGATCGGCTCCCTCCCGTCCCGGTGCCAGCGAGGCGAACTCGAGCATCAACGGCAAATAATCGGGAAGTTCCGACTCATCAGGTTGGAGTCCCTGTTCCCGGTAGACCGTCTTGATCTTCAGCAATGCGAGGCCACGCTGGCGACTGTCGCCGTGAAGCTGATAGGTGAGGTGGAGGCTCCTCCGCCGGTCAAAATCGAAATCGTCGACGTAGGTCCTGCGCAACTCGTCCAGGTCCCGGGAGCGGTACCAGTCCATGAAGCGGGCAAGCGAATCACGCTGGCCGGGACTGGTCGGGGAGATGAGACCGGGGTCGTGCTCCTTCAGTTCGGAGACCATCTCAGGCTCCGGATACTGGAGCAGAAGCGAGACCAGCTTGAAGGGATGGATGGACTCAAGCATCGCCACCCTCCTTCAGCGGACGCGGTCCACCGTGGCGGCTGAGCAGGTTACGTATATCGAAATCAGGGTCGGGCTCCTCGACCGCCAGCGCTCCCGATTCGGGGGCGGCCGTCCCGTTGCTGGCGCAGGCCAGGGCACCGCCGTAAGGGTCGGGGTCGTCGAATCCGGTCATCTCCCCCATGCCGGGTACCGGTGCTCCGTTGGCAAAGTCAATGCCGCAAGAACCCTGGTCGACAAATGCGTCTCGCGAAACCTCGCCGTGCCGCTGGGGGATCACGTACCGATCGTCGTAATCGGCGATCGCGACCATCCTGAACATCTCCTCCAGCTCATGTGGCTCCATTCCTGCTTCACTCGCGATCTCGGGCCGGACCGGATCGCCAAGGTTGACGTCTCTCATGTAGCGGCGCATCGCGACGAGCCGTTCCAGCGAAAGACGGACCGGAGCGGTGTCACCTGCCGCCAGGATGCTGGCCAGGTAGTCGATCGGAATCCGCATCTGATCGATCGCCGCGAAGATGTTCTCCTCGTCGCCCCCTTCCCGGATCAGTCCGGCCCCGACCGACTCGAGCGGCGAGAGCGGAGGCACGTACCAGACCATCGGCAGCGTCCGGTACTCAGGATGCAGTGGCAGCGCGATCCGCCACTTCTTGGCCATGGCGTAGACCGGCGAGTTGGATGCGGCATCCAGCCAGTCGGAAGGAATACCGTCGCGCAGAGCCTGGGCCCTCACCTCCGGGTCGTCGGGATCCAGCATCAGGTCGAGCTGGGCGTCCAGCAGGTCCTTTTCGTCGGCGACCGAAGCGGCCGCCTCGACCCGGTCGGTGTCGATCAGGACAACGCCGAGATGACGCAGTCGTCCGACGCAGGTTTCCGAACAGATGGTCGGCATCCCGGCCTCGATCCGCGGAAAGCAGAAATTGCATTTCTCGGCCTTGCCCGTGTTCCAGTTGAAATAGACCTTCTTGTAGGGGCAGCCGGAAACGCAGAAGCGCCATGAGCGGCAGGCCTCCTGATCTACCAGGACGATGCCATCCTCTTCCCGCTTGTACATCGCCCCCGAAGGGCACGAAGCGACGCAGGAAGGATTGATGCAGTGCTCGCAGATCCGCGGCAGGTAGATCATGAAGGTGTCCTCGAAGCCCTGCCTGACTTCCTCCTGGATGTTCTTGAAGTTCGGATCGAAGGCGGCGTGTTCAGCCGACCCGGCCAGATCGTCCTCCCAGTTCGGACCCCACTGAAGGTCGAGATTCTTGCCAGTCACCTGTGACTTCGGACGGGCAACCGGCTGCTGGTCGCTGGACGGGGACGAGATCAGCTTGTCGTAGTCATAGGTCCACGGGTCGTAGTAGTCGTCGAGGTCCGGCAGGTCCGGGTTGTAGAAAATGTTGGCCAGCTTCTTCAGCGACCCGCCAGCCTTCAGCTTCAGCCTGCCCTTGCGGTCGAGTTCCCAGCCGCCGTTCCATTTCGACTGATCCTCGTAGTCGACAGGGTAGCCCCGGCCGGGCTTGGTCTCGACGTTGTTGAACCAGACGTACTCGGTGCCCCTCCGATTGGTCCAGACGTTCTTACATGTGACCGAACAGGTGTGGCAGCCGATGCACTTGTCCAGGTTCATCACCATGCCCATCTGGGCTCTGACCTTCACTGGTAACGCACCCCCTCTTTGCGCTTGCGGATCAGGATCAGCTGGTCCCGCTGGGTTCCGCAGGGGCCGTAGTAGTTGAAGGCGTAAGAGAACTGTGCGTAGCCGCCGATCATGTGGGTCGGCTTCATGGTGATCCGGGTGAGGGAGTTGTCGGTGCCGCCCCGCAGCCCGGTTACCTCGGAGATCGGCACGTTCACATGACGATCCTGCGAGTGGTAGAAGAAGGCGGCACCGTCGGGTATCCGCCGCGAGACGACCGCGCGGCAGGACACGGCGCCATGCTGGTTGTAGACCTCCAGCCAGTCGTTGTCGCGGATGCCTATCTTTTCGGCGTCGTTCTCCGATATCCACATCGCCGGGCCACCCCTGAAAAGGGTCAGCATGTGGAGGTTGTCCTGAAACTCGGAGTGGATCGACCATTTCGAATGCGGGGTCAGGTAGCGGACCGTGACTTCCACGCCTTCCTCAAGGGCCGGCTCGCCGGCGAGGCCGGTGAGCTGGCCGGCCGAAACCGGGGGTCGGTAGGCAGGAAGACCTTCACCCATTTCCAGCATCCACTCGTGATCGACGTAGAAGCTCTGCCGACCGGTCAGGGTGCGGAACGGGATCAGATGCTCGATGTTCGAGGTGAAGGGTGAGTAGCGACGCTCGCGAGATTCGACTCCCGACCATTCGGCCGAGGCGATCACCTTTCGGGGCTGGACGTTCAGGTCGCGGAAAGTGATCCGCTCGTCGACCCGGTCGGCCGAGATTCCGGCCAGCTCCTGGCCGGTCCTCGGTTCGAGCGCCTTGAACGATTCGACCGCGATTCGACCGTTGGTCGTTCCGGACAGCGAAAGGATGACCTCACTGGCGTCGATGTCCGTGTCGATCTTTGGTCGGCCGGCGCCCGGTCCTTCGCGTCGGATTCCGTTGCGCTGGCCGAGCTCCCCGACCTCGATCTCCGGCTTCCAGGTGACTCCCTTGGCTCCGATCCCGAGCTTCTCGACCAGGGGTCCGAGGGAGTTCATCTTCTCCCCTACTGCCGTGAAGTCACGCTCGACCGGGATCAGCTTCGGCATCGTCTTCCCGGGGATCGGCTCGCATTCGCCGAGTTTCCAGTCCCGGACGATCCCTCCCGGCTGGGAGAGCTCCTCCGGGGTGTCGTGAAGCAAAGGAGCAGCAACGATGTCGGTCCGGGTGCCGAGGTGATCCTTCGCGAGTTCCGAGAACTTCCGGGCGATCAGGTTGAAGGTCTCCCAGTCCGATTTGGCTTCCCAGGGCGGCGGGATCGCGGCGTTGAAGGGATGGACGAAGGGATGCAGATCGGTGCTGGATATGTCGTGCTTCTCGTACCAGGTCGCCGCCGGCAGAACCACATCCGAATAGAGGCAGGAGCCGTTCATCCTGAAGTCGATCGTCATGAAAAGGTCGAGCTTGCCTTCGGGGGCTTCGTCGTGCCACTTGACCGACTCGGGCCTGTGCTCGGTGGGCGACTCGGAAGAACGAATGCCGGAATCGGTGCCCAGCAGATGTTTGAGGAAGTACTCGTGGCCCTTGCTCGACGAACCCAGCAGATTCGCCCGCCAGAGGTTCAGGATCCGGGGG
>JAUPTY010000145.1 GCA_030917845.1 Actinomycetota bacterium
TGATTCTTTCTTCCGCCTATCCCGGGAACGAACCGTTCTGGCGGACTCTCTACCCGGCGGCGGAGCGCGCTGTTCGGCTCTCCTGTCGCCGTTCGCCGGATTGCTCGGGTGATGCGCTCCGTCGACTTCATCGGATGCTACGACGAGCTGGTACCGGTTCACGGCTTTCCCGGAATGTCCTCGGCTTTCTGATGGATCACGCCGCCAGTTACGCACCCGGCAGCTTCCACCACCTGAACCGGGTCATCAGGTCGTATCTCAGGGGTCGGGGAGGAGAGCTCCGGGAGCTGGTCAGTCCAGGCTCGCCAAACGCCGGTCCGGCGAGCTACTTCTCTTCCGGGATGTATGCGGCGGTGGTCTGCAACGACTATCCGGTGGCCTGGAAGAAGTCGTCTCCGGTCCCCAAGCGCAGGCGGCAGCTGAACCGAGCGATCGCCCGGTTCCGGCCACCAGACCTCTGGGCTCCTCTCAGCCGGCGGCAGTGGATTCTCGGTCCGGTCAGCGGCATCACCGACTGCCTTTCCTGGCCGGCCCCGACCCCGGACATGGAACCGCCGATCCCGCCCGGCCGGAAGATGCCGGGACGACTGAAAACCCTTGTCCTGGCGGGCGAGTTCGATTCGATAACTTCGGCCCGCGAAGCCCGGATCGTCAATTCTCGTTTTCCCCGCGGCCGCCTCTACATAGTCCCGAACCGCGGCCATGCGTCCGAGCTCTACTTCCCCTTCACCTCGAAAGCCACCCCGAGGATCCGGCACTTCATCCGCGGCCTCGGAGGCTGATCCATATTCACTCAGCGGGGCGCGAATTCCTCTGAGCCGTCACCGGCCCGCGGCGGTGGTGCGGGCGCCGGGGCGGGCGGAGTCGCGGGCGCGGGTGGCGAGTAGGTCGCAGCGCCAGCTGTGACTGGCGTTGCTGGCACCGGGGCAGTAACCGAAGAGGCTGAAGAATCCGGCGCGGGGCCAGTGGTTGGGCCGGACCGGGACCGCTTCTTTCCCCGCTTCTTTTCCCGTTTGTTCCGGCGCTGCTCCCGTTCCAACCGGTCCTTTCTCTTCTCGGCAAGGCGTCTCCTCTCGCGTCGGGCGGATGCCAGTTTCGACTGCTGTTTCCGTTCGGCTTTCCGCTCCGCACCTGCCTTGGACCGCGTTCGGTCCGGCCCAGGCTGCCCGGCAAACCTGGCCATCTCGCCTGGCCGAAACCCGACATTGGCCGGGACCGGTGGCGGTTCGGGAGTTGCGAGCAGGTCGGGAAGGGTCGAAATGCCGAGTACGGCCAGTCCGATCAGGCCCCCGACCCTGATCGCCCGGTCGCGGTCGATGCTGAAACCCCGAAAACTTCCTTTCATGCTTCACCTAGGCCCGGAACGCGGTATCTCGCCCCCTGCCGGCCGGTCGGATCCCCTATGGCACCGCGAAACTCGGGCGATGAGGGTATAGTCCCCCGTCGATTTTGACTGACTCCAAACGCCAATACGAACTTGTCCTGATGCTCGACCCCGAAGTCGAGGAAGCCGACCGCGAAAAACTGGTTTCCGAGACCAAGTCGGCGATCGAAGCCAATGGCTCACTCAAGCACGAAGACAACTGGGGCATCCGCGAGATGGCCTATGAAATCGACCGCAAGAGTGAAGCCGATTACCGCCTGTTCCGCTTCGATGCGGAACGCGAGCTGCTCGGCACCCTGGATCACAACCTGAAGATCGCTGACGGCGTCATGCGCTTCCGCGTATTCAAGGTCGATCCCGAGGCCCCGGTCCTGCCGGCTCCGCCCGCCACCGCCGTGATCATGGCGCCGACCGGCGACGATGACGAGCGCCGCGGCCGCGGTCGTTACCGCGACGAATAAAGCATCAAAGTCATTTCGCTCGCTAGAGGGAAATGACGGTCTCGCTGTACGACTTTGAGGTCGATTCGGAGAAGCTCTGTCCGCAAATAGCGGCCTCGGGGGCGAGTTTTCGCCCCCTTTCTCTTTAAGCGTCCACAGGCGTCGCTACATTGCCGGTCCGACCTGCTGGTCCGGCTACGGCCAGCGATGTACATATAACGCGATAAGGAGCAAACACACAATGGCCGAGAACATCAACAGGGTCACCATCACCGGCAACCTCACCAGGGACCCGGAACTGCGCAACACGCCAAGCGGCACCGCGGTATGCACCCTCGGAGTGGCAGTCAATGGCCGCCGCAAGGACGAGTCGGGTAGCTGGGTGGACAAGCCCAATTACTTCAACGTTGTGGTCTGGGGCGCCCAGGGTCAGAACTGCGCCAACTACCTCTCAAAGGGTCGCCCGGTGGCGGTCGACGGCCGGCTTGACTGGCGCTCCTGGGAGGCCAAGGACGGTTCCGGCAAGCGCTCGACGATCGAAATCGTCGCCGACACGGTCCAGTTCCTCGGTTCACGGGACGGTTCCGCGCCCGGTGGCAACAGCGGCGGTGGCAACGGCGGTCAGGGTGGCGGAGGCTTTGCCCCCTCATCTGACGTCCCTGCCGACACCGGAGACTTCGCCCCCTCGGGCGGCGGAGGCAACGCCCCCGACGACGACATCCCCTTCTAGGGCTACCGACAGAGCCCCTTCCCACCATCTTTGAACGTCAGGGAAGGGGCGGGTTTGTCTGGAGGCGGGGCGAAGCTCGCCGACTACTTGTGTTTCCGCTACGATCCCATGTCCGATTGCCCGGTATTTCTCCGGGCTAGAACTACGTAAGGCACCGGAAAGCAAGTGGCAAAGACTCGAGAAACATCATCGCGACGCGGGCGCCGCTTCAACGAGCGCGTACGCCCCCGCAAGTACACGAAGATTTCAGCCGAGGACATCGACTACAAGGACCTGACGCTTCTGCGCCGGTTCATTTCGGACAAGGGCAAGACCCGGTCCCGTCGAGTCACCGGACTGTCCCGAAAGCATCAGGCCCAGCTCGGTGTCGCGGTCAAGCGCGCCCGTGAGGTTGCCCTCCTCCCGTACGTGGGTGAAAAGTAATGGCGCAGGCCATCCTGCTCGCTGACGTCGAGGGCCTGGGAGAGAACGGCACCGCCGTCGAGGTTTCCTCCGGCTACCTCCGCAACTACCTTCAGCCCCGTGGCCTGGCCCAGCCGGCCACCCCGGGTGCGCTCGAGGAAGCGATCCGCCGCAAGGAAGCTGCCGAGAAGGCCGAGCGCGAGGCAATCGCCCGGGCCAAGGAGAACGCTTCGCTGCTCTCCAAGACCGTGCTCACGATTCACCATCGTGCCGGTGAAGACGGCAAGCTCTACGGTTCGGTCACGACCAAGGAAATCGCCGAGGCGATCCGCGATGCCCGTGGCATCAAGGTCGACAAGAAGAAGATCCGTCTCGACGTTCCGATCCACCAGGTCGGCACCTACATGATTGACGTTGAAGTTGCCGGTGGCGCCATTGCCTCGGTGAAGACGATCGTCGCGGAAGAGAAATAGCCCAGGTACCTCCCCACAACATCGAAGCCGAGGAAGCAGTCCTCGGCTCGATGCTGGTCTACGAGCCCGCCGTCAACTGGGCCGTCGATGACGTAAAGCTGAAGCAGGAGGATTTCTACCTCGACCGCCATCAGGCGATCTACGAGGTGATGGTCGACCTGTACGCGACCGACAAGGCCTGTGACTCCCTTACCGTCACCGAGGCCCTGGTCACTGGCGGCAAGCTGGAAGAAGCCGGTGGCAACAACTACGTAGCGGAACTGGCCGAAAAGGTCGCCGCGCCTGGCAACGCCCGGCATCACGCCGAGATCGTCCGCGAGACTTCGCATCTGCGACGGTTGCTGCGGGCTGCGCAGGACATCGAAACCTGGGTCGGCGATCGCGAGGCTGACGCGGGCACACTCTCGGAACGGGCCGAACAGGAACTGTTCAAGGTCGCCCACAAGGAACAGCAGGAAGATTTCCGCAAGCTCGAGAACGTGCTCTTCGACGAGCACCAGCGGCTCGAGAAGCGGATCACCGGGGAGCTCAAGGAGTCCGGCATCAAAACCGGGTTTCACGACCTCGACGAGAAGACGGGTGGCTTTCAGCCGTCGAACCTGATCATTCTCGCGGCCCGGCCCTCGGTCGGCAAATCGGCATTCGTCGCCAATATCGCGGAGAACGTGGCGGTCAGGCAGAACAAGGCGGTTGCCTTCTTCTCCCTGGAAATGTCGGAGAGTGAACTTTCCCAGAGGTTCATCGCGTCGCATTCCGGGGTCAAGGGCGATGTTCTGAGGAAGGGCAAGCTCAGCACCGAGAAGGGTCGCGATCGGGACTGGAAGAAGGTCAACAAGGCCCTGAACGAGCTTTCCGAGGTGCCGCTCTACATCGACGTGACCTCGGATCTGGGACTGCTCGA
>JAUPTY010000146.1 GCA_030917845.1 Actinomycetota bacterium
CGACCAGCTCGGCTCCCTGGGTGGTGAGCCGGTCCAGGGTCTGGTCGAGGTCGTGGTTCGCGGGCGGCGTGGGCCCTGCTCACGAAGCTGCCTCGGGTGGCCTCTGAACGTCGTCGAGGGGGATGCGTGCGTCGGCCCACCACTCGGGGGGTGTGGGGAGAACGGGGGTGTAGGCGACGCTTTGCTCGCCTGCGATTGGTGGCAGCTGGTCGATCACGTTTGCCTGGCGGGCGACGATGGCTTCTTTCGTGATGTTGAACACGGTCAGGTCCTGGGTCTGCACGACCGGCCCGTCGTACACGGCGCGAAGCTCGGAGAAGATCAGTGGGATGACTTCGGGGGTGAGGAAGGTGTGGATGAGACCGGCCATCCGCGGCCGGACTAGCCCGAAGACCATGCCGGCGGCCGCGGGTGATGTGTGGGCAGCGTCGAGCGCCATCGTCGCCCGTTCGATCGAGAGGCCGGTCGCCTCCGCGAGCACCGCAGCCGGAGGGAAGCACTCGTGGATCAGCAGGTCGACGCCGCCCTCGCAGGCCCGCACCAGCGGCCAGCCCGCGCAGGTGTCGCCCGAGTGAGCAAGAGAGAGGCCGGCGAAGTCGATGCGGTAACCGACCGCGCCGCTCAGCGCATGGATGACGGGGAACGACGTGATCTTGACGTCATTAGCCTCGTACACGACCTGCGTCTGGCTGAAGTCGAACTCGGTCACCTTCAATTCCAGGCTGTCGGGGTTGATCGGGCCGCGCGAGCCGGCGGTGTCCCAGGCGAGCGCTTCCTGGATCGACTCCACGAAGTGGCGAGTCCCCTGGCGCGGCTCGGTCCCGCTCGGCCCCCATACGGAGACCGGTCCGTCGGCGCGTCCGACCTTCTAGTAGCTGCCTGAGAGCGGAATCAGATCCGAGGTGTGGTCGGCGTGAAGATGAGTGAAGAAAACCTTGTTGAGCTTGTTGACCGGCAGCTTCAGGCTCGCGTAGTTCCTCAGTGAGCCGGTCCCGAGGTCGAGGATGAAAATGTCGCGTTCGCTGTTGCCGATCTCCACCAGAACGCTCTCGGAGGACTGGCCGCGCGTCACCCACGGGTTACCGCTCCCGAGCACCGTCACCCGGATCTCGCCGTCCTCGAGCCCTTCCTCGCCCGGCACGAACATCTCGGGGTACTCCCGCCGTGGTGCGCCGACCACGGGTGTCGTGGTGATCGCCTTCGTCCCGCCGGCAAAAGTCGGCACCGGCAGTGAGGTGGGGTCGGTGTCTGTCATCTCGGGTTTCATTCGCTTTCTTCTGTCGGTCTCATCCGCTCCAACTTTAGGGAGGATTAGCGGAACTGCTCAAGACGGAGTACCAGTAATCGCGATCCTCGGTCTGTTTCGAGGTCGCGGAGATTACGTGTCGGACCGCCAGTCCACGCGAACCTGCCGGTAGGGAACACGCCATCCCTGGAACAACGATAAGGCTCCCTTCGCACCTTGACATCCGGGGGAATTACTGATTCTGACCCGGTAGATCGACAGGCCCGGAGCCTTAAGGGGCAGGCTTGGCTGATTGGAGGAAATGAGTGCTCATCAGGCCTTTGCCCTTGATCTCGATTTCTCCCCGACTGCTCAACAGGTACTTTCTTCTCTCACTAGAAAGAACCTAACGCCGGATATCGTTCAGGCATGAGCGAGATAGTTGTCGTGGCGATGCTGAAGGTTAAAGAAGGCAAGGTCGATGAGGCGATTTCCGGGTTCAGACCGGTGATCGAGCAGACTCACGGTGAGGAAGGCTGCATTTCCTATGCCCTTCACCGGGACAACGCCGACCCGGACAATCTCGTGCTGGTGGAGCGGTGGCGATCCCAGACGGACCTCGACGCGCACTTCACGCAGCCGCACTTGGCCGCGCTCGGGTCGCTGGCATCCGAGGTACTTTCCGAACCCCCGCGGACCATCTTCTGCTCGGCGCTACCGGTCGGTGACCCGGCCAAGGGAGTTCTCTGACCAGGTCGGTGAGGCCCGTGGCCGGCAAGGCCCGGGTCAGGCTTCGACCGCGAAGATCTGCCAGGTTCCCGGGACGCCCCTGAGTTCATGCTCACCCCGTTCGATCAGGACCTGACCCGATCCGACGGCCAGATCCCTGACTGTGCTGCTGACGAGAATCTCGCCGGTGTCGGCGAGCGCACTCACTCTCGATCCGATGTGGACGGCCATGCCGCCGACGTCTCCATCAGCCAGTAGTTCGCATTCCCCGGTGTGAAGTCCGGCCCGGATGTCCAGACCCATCTCGGCCGCCCTGTTGCGGATCTCGATCGCAGAGTTGATCGCCCTGCTCGGCCCGTCAAAGATCGCCAAGGCACCATCACCCAGTGACTTGACCAGGCGACCACGGTGCCGGTTCACCTGATCGCGGACCATCTCGTCATGGCTCCCGAGCAGCGAACTCCAGGCGGCATCACCGAGGTCAGCGGCCTTGCCGGTCGAGTCGACGATGTCCGTGAAGAGGATCGTTGCCAGCATCCGGTCGCTGGTCGCGGGCGGCCTTGTGCCGGTCAGAAAGAGCTGGATCTCCTCGGTCACTTCATCGATATGGTTGACCCAGAGCACCCCGTCACCCGGGGTTTCGACGTACTTCGCGTCAGGGGTGTGCTCGGCGACGTAGCGGGAATGCCGTTCGTCGTAGCCGGTGTCACCCTCCGGGCGAAGGACCAGGGTCGGACACTGGATGCTCGGCAGGAGTTCACGAACATCCGTCTCGCCGTGAATGGCGAGTGAGTTCCTGACACCCGCCGGTCCCATCGCGAGGCGCTGCCACCTGGCCCAGACCTCCCTTTCGCCGGGAGTCCCGGGGGTGACGATGAAGCCGTCCTCCGCCGACACCGAACCCCAGTTTTCGATCACCTGGCTGATTCTCGCCTCGCGTTCCTCCGGTGTCGGCGCCCATTCGTACCCCGGCCCGGCAATCGGACGGGGGTTGGGTGTGAGCATGACCTGGGCCCGGACCATGTCCGGGTGGGTGGCAGCGAACAGGGTGGCGAGAGTGCAGCCCTCGAGGATCGAGACAAGCGCAGGTTGCCGCGAACCCGCAGCGTCCAGCACCGCGTGGACGTCATCGACCTGCTGTTCGAGAGGAGTGGCTCCGGCCAGCCCGTCTGACATTCCGTTGCCGCGCCGATCGAAAACGATCAGCCGGGAAAAGGAAGCAAGCCGCTTGAGGAAGCTTGAGAAGAAACGCAGCTCCCAGCTGATCTCGATGTTCGAAGCCAATGCGGGTATCAGGACGACATCGATCGGTCCCTCGCCGACGACCTGGTAAGCGATGCTCAGGTCACCGTGTTTTGCGTATCGCGTCTCGGGCCTGTCCACGGCGCCAGTCTAGAGCGCGGATCACGCGCGATTCGCAATCGGGCCCGCCAATCGTTCGGACACCGGTTCGACTGCCCGTGACAGGTACTCTCCGGTGGCGCCAGGCCGCGACGGTGAACGACCGGGCGAACGGGAGATGCTTTGAGCCGACCACTCGATCGGGAAATACTCGTCTGGGGACGCAAGACAGTCCGTGACCAGCTGAACCTGCTCTGGGAGGAAGTCGATCGCGACGGGGTCAAGGTGATCGCCTGCTGGGAAGGCGATCCCTGGGCTTCGCAGTTCGTGATCTCCACCTCCCAGGCGAGGCGGCCGAAACCGGGCAAGTGGTGGGCGGTCTGTTTCGCCGACTTCGGTCCCGTTGAGCCTGTCCAGGCAGTCCTTTCCGACGATCGCGAAGCCGAAATTCCTCCCCCGCCGCTCACCGACGCCCGGGACATCAGGCGGATCCTCGAAGTTCCCGGAGTCGAGGACAGACCGGAGCTCTGTCAGCTCCTGGTCACCCTCGGATTCCGGCGTGACGAAATCGATCTTCCGGCCCTGCGGCGATTCGCCAAACATGAGGACCGCGTGGTTCGCTACACCGCGCTCGGCATCCTCTCGTGGCAACCCTCGGTGACCAACGCCGAGCTACTCGGAAAGTTCGGCGATGACCCCGACCCCAAGGTCCGGGATCTGGCCGGCCAGCTCTCCAGCGGCAGAACGCGAAGGAAGACCCGCTACCGGCGGTGACTAGCGGCCTGTGAGCACGGTTTCGCCGCCGCGGGCCGGGGCGGCGGTGATCGCCCGGCGGACCGTTGCCTCGGAATCGGCGATGCTGGCCGCGACTTTTGAGACCCGGAGCAACTCGCGGAGGACGATGGCCATTTCCAGCTGGGCGAAACTCGCGCCGACGCACCGCCGTCGACCGCCTCCGAACGGAATCCAGGTGTAGGTGCCGGGATCC
>JAUPTY010000147.1 GCA_030917845.1 Actinomycetota bacterium
AGCGACTTCATCGCCGCCTGGACCAAGGTGATGGACGCCGACCGCTTCGACCTCGACTGACCGAAGTGCAGCGCGCGCAGAAACCTCCCCAGGTGGAGGTTTCTGCGCAGCGGCTGCAGACCGGGGCTGCGGCCGCTAGACGCGGAGCTGATCGAGAACTGCTGCGGCCGCTTTCCGACCGGAAGCCAGGGCGCCCTGAATCGAGGGTGACTCGCGGTGGTCACCACAGATGAAGACCCCCGAATCAAGCTTGGGGTGCTGACCCCCGACCACGAACCGGCCGGGGCCGAAGACGGGCAGGCAGTCGTCGACCTGCCTGGTCGCGAGGTGGTTCCACCCCGAGACCTTCGCCTCTCCGAACCACTCCCCGAGCTGCCTTCGCACCGCTTCGGTCAGGTCGGGCCTGGTCGCCTCTTCACCGACCGCACTGACCGAGACGAGTGACCTTCCCGCGGGCGCGTACCCGGGACTGATCGAGCTGGGCACCGCTAATTCGTTGATCGGACCCCTCCCGGCCGGGGAAAGCAGCAGCGTCCTGCCCCCGGCCTGCCCGGCGGGAGCGTCAAAGTAGACACAGGTCGTGGTCCGGCCCGGGCCGGGCTCTGGTGTGCCAGCGAGTGAGGCGGCGGAACGCTCGTCGGTCGCGACCACCACGGCAGCCGCCTCCTCCCATTCGCCGTCATCGCGCCTCACCCCGTCAGCCCGGACTTCCCTGACCGGTGCTTCCAGCCGAATCGTTCCCTCCGGCAGCTTGATTGCGAATCCTTCGGCCAGTTGCCCCATTCCCTGGTCCGGCAGAGCCGCCGAGCCGAGCGAGAAGCAGCGGAAGAATATCGCCAGCATCCGGGACGAGGTGACCAGTTCCGGGTCGATGAAAACGCCGCCGAAGAAAGGCCGGAAGAACCGTTCAATCGCCATCTCCGAGAAACCTCGTGCCCGCAGCGATTCGATTGCGGTGCGATCTTCACGGCCGAGAATTTCAGCCGGCGAAGCGAAGGTAATTTCCTGGCGCATCTTCGCCAGCTTCAACTTGTCGGCGAGACCGACCACCGGAGAACCGACAGCAGCAAGCAGCTGACCGGGGCGCCTGACCGGATCGGTCAGGGGCGAGAACTTGCCGTTCAATCGCACCAGCGCGCCGGGTTCGAACTCGCCCAGATCCAGACCTTCGTAGTCGAAGGCCCGCCGGGCCTCGGGGTAAGCGGTCAACAGAACCTGGAAGCCACGGTCGAGTAGGAAGCCGTCGACCTGGTCGGTTCGCGCCCTGCCGCCGACAGCGTCGGAAGCCTCGAAAACCTGGACCTGCTGCCCTGCGGCGATCAGCTGTTCCGCGCACCTGAGTCCGGCCAGCCCGGCCCCGACGATCTGAATCTTTGTCATGCGCCAATCATCCCTGATCGGGTTGCGCTGCTCGCGGTTCCCGCCACATGGTTGTGGCCGAGAATCCTCCGCCGGGCCGTTCAAACCCGCCGATCTCGCGGAAGCCGTGTTTTTCGTATCGGGGCACGTTGGCGGAGTTGCTCGACTCGAGGTACGCGGCGGCACCTTCGGCGTCAATCCTTGAGAGTCCGTCGGCCAGCAGCGCCATCCCGATGCCCTGGCCGCGCTGGTCAGGCCGGGTTCCGAGCAGGCTCAGGTAGTAGTGAGGCCGGTCCTTGGGGTGGCTCTCCTCGAAGCGGTCCATCAAGGTCACAACTTCGGGCGCCCGTGGCCCGAGCAGGCCTGCCAGCAGGCCGTCGACCTCGCCTTCCTCCTCAGGGGTCAGCTCAGTTCCGCCCGGCGGTATCCATACCGAAACAGCGGCAAAGTCTCCGGCCACCCAGACCCAGGGGTAACGCATCGCACTGCCCGCGAGGAACCGCCACCATTCGTCGATGCCTTCTCCACCAGGGAAGGCCCAACCCCAGAGGGGATCCTCGCGAAACGCGCTAGTCAGAACCTCGACTACCCCGTCGAGGTCACCTCTGTCTGCCACCCTCACGTCCACGGGTCGAGCCTACTTGCCCGACCTGTAACTCTCAGGGCGGGCGCTTGCTACTTCCTGGACTTCTTTGCGGTGGCCTTGCGTTCCGCGGCCGGGATCTCTTCCTTGACCATCTGCCTGGTCAGGATCGGAATCTGCTTTTCGAGGAACTTCGCCATCCGCTCCTCGTCCCGCAGAATCGAGCGAGCAGCCTTGGCCGTTTCCTGGTCGTTCAGTTCGGTGGCCAGAGTCTCGATCGCCGTGTAGGTAGCGATCTCCTCGTGCTCGGAGAAATACTCGGTCTTCGCGTTCTTGAGCATCTTCTCGGGCTCGCTGTTGCCTCGGAGGGCGTGAAGCGGACCCTTGGCTGTCGCCATCAGCCGGTTGCCCTGGCTGGCTGCCTTCGCGATGGTCGCCGCGGCGTCTCCGTTGACCTTCTCGATTCGCCGTTCGAGCAGCTTCGAGTGGGCCTTTGTTTCCTTGAGGTGTTCCTTGAGCCGCTTCTTGTATCGCGCACGAGTGGTCATCTCGATGTGCGCGGCGAGCGCGACTTCCAGTTCCTTCTCCTTGCCGTACGCCTCAATCAGATACTGCGAAAGCTTGGCCTGGCGGGCCGTTCCTTCGGATGCCATGTAATCACCTGTTTCCTCGTTTGGGCACGAAACGTTCAGGTACCCGCCAGCAGGATTGGGAAACTGTGACTCTCCGGTGAGGTCAGTCGTTCTGGCTCATCAAACGACCGCCGGCCCAGATTGCGAGCGCAAGCACGGCGACGATGACGATGATTCCAGCGACAGCCCCGACCAGGAAGAAAGCAGCAATGATCGCGATGATCGCCACGAAAAAGGCGAGGATTGCCGGGATGTAATTGATGTCCGAGTCAGGATTCACACCTTCATGGTGCCAGACCCGATGGATAGATCGATCACCCCGAGAGGGTGAACCGAGCGCCTACTCAGCGCAGCCGTTTGCTTTCAGCCGTAGCGGCGAGCCCGTTCGTCCACGGCGCTGGAAAGGCCAGGTGGGATCTCGGTCTCCGGATGAACCCCGAGAGCCTCTTTCAGCCCGACCACCGCCTGGACCAGCGGCGGACAGCGTGAGCATTCCCGCA
The DNA here is from genome assembly GCA_030917845.1 of Actinomycetota bacterium. GTDB lineage: Bacteria > Actinomycetota > Thermoleophilia > Solirubrobacterales > 70-9 > 67-14. The sequence continues at coordinate 3,075 of JAUPTY010000147.1, forward strand.
GGTGCTCGTCAACTTCAACCTTGATCGTGGAGTCGAGCCGGTCATCGAGGTAAGCGGATACATGGAGCCGGGCCTGCCTGCAAGTCTCCGGGGGACGCTCCTCAAGCGGAAGGCCCGTTGCGCGATCAAGTTCCCCTGCCAGTCGGAGGCGTCCCCTCTGGAGACGTTTGTAGACCGCCTCGGTACTGATGCCCATCAGTACCGCGACTTCGTCTGCCTTCATATCTTCGCCATCCCCAAGGACGAGCACGGTTCGGTCCTCAGGCGGCAGACGGGAAAGAGCCGCACGCAAGGCGGCCGAGTCGGCCGCCCTCTCGGCCACAAGTGCAGGATCCCGGATGTCGATTGCGTAAACGTCAGGATCCGTGTCAGGTACTTGTGCCGGTGCGGCGGTCGAACGCCGCGCTAGGTCGGTGGCGCGATTCACCATAATGCTGTGAAGCCAGGTGGACAGTTTTGATCCCTGGCGGAAGCCAGATCTTGATTTCCAGGCCCTCTCGAGAACATCCTGAAACAGGTCCTCCTGGTCTACTTCGGGTGGAGTGAGGCGTGTCGCCAGTCTCAGGAGCCGCGGGGTCTCCTGCGAAAGGGCCGCCCTGAAGTCCTCGTCGTCCACACCACCATTCTTTCACCGGGACCGCGCCGCTGAAGATGTCCAGTTTCGGCAACTGGGCCGTCTTAACCATGAAAAGACAATTTTTCCCTGTCCTGGCGACAGCGGAAACACACCAACAAGGAGAGTCAAATGGGTTTCGTCAATTTCATGCGCAGCAACGCGGGACGACTGCTTCGGATAGTGGCCGGGCTGGCCCTGATTCTCGTCGGCCTTTTCGTGATCGGCGGGACCAGAGGTGTGATCGTCGCGATAGTCGGACTGGTGCCGCTCGCTGCGGGCATCTTCAACTTCTGCCTGTTCGGTCCCTTGTTCGGAGTCGATCTGTGGGGGCGTTCAGCCGAAGACAAGTAGGCGAGACCTGAGAGCCTCTGCCGTACTGACGGTGAGGTTGGCCAGGGTCATGGCCCGGGCCACAGCTTCAATTTCTTCCAGCTCCCACGGATGGAATTGACCGGCAGCTGCCTCGGCGATTTCGGCAGGCGGCTCACCGGCGAAGCGGTTCTGGGATCGGTCGACCGCGAAGACGATCGCGGCCCGGCTGCGGTCGTCAAGCCGGGCGAGGTCTC
>JAUPTY010000148.1 GCA_030917845.1 Actinomycetota bacterium
TTCTGGACGGCATAGGGCTCCTCGGGGACCAGTTCGTCGTAGAACCCGGCCTCGTCGGTCCCTCCGGTCTCGCGCAGCTCGAGCCGGGTGGCGAAGGACTGCTCGATTCCGTCCGCCATCGCCAGGGCATCCTCATCCGGCATCAGGTCGCGGACCAGCAGGCAGCCGCCCTCGAGGATGGCGGCGCGCAGGATCTCCGGTGTGAGTTCATCGGCGGTGATCTCGGGACACTTCGATTCGACTCCCCGGGCCGGCGGGACGGGGGCGGGGGAAACGAGCCGGGGCCGCGGCGGCGGTGACTGGACCGCATCGACGCCGGCCAGGTGACGGGCCTGCCGGATCTCGCGGTCCAGTTCGGGGCTGCGCGCAGCCCGGTTGGCTGCGTTCAGCTCGGCCAGGCGGGCAGCATGGTCGACCTTCGGCTTCCGCCGGGTGAACCGACCCATCAGAAAGCGATCGGCACGTAGTTCTCCGGGTACTTGGACGGCCCGAAGAACCAGCTCTCGATCGCGTACCGGGGGTTCGGCATGCTCGGATCCGAACCGGTCTGGTGAAGGAACAGGTGGTCGAAGAGCAGTGCGTCTCCCGGGTTGAAGATCGGGCGCACGACACCGATGTCGCCAGCCGCCTTCTCGGCGGTCGCATCGGAGATCTGGAAGTCGAGGTAGGTGCCCTCGCCGCCGATTTCAACGAAGTCCTCGAGCCGCACCGGGACGATGTCCATGCTCGGCGCGACATCGCCGCAGCGTGAAAGCGAAAGCCAGACGTTCAGCGAGCGGACCTCACCCATGAACTTGCCGTCCTGATGCCAGCCACCGGAGACTTCGGGCATCGCCTTGCGCAGGGTGCACTTCTGGGCGGAAATCGCCGGCTTCTCGCCCATGTAGCCCTCGATGACGCCGCGGAGGTTCGCGTTCTCGAATGCGTCGAGCATGTCGAAGAGCATCCGGGGCGAATCGAGGGCGAGCACGCCGCCGCCCTCTTCGACCCACTCGCGCTCCGGTATCCGGAAGGGCGGCTCGGGCTCCATTTCGTCGTAGTAGCCGTCGGGGTCACTTTCCCCCTCGCCGAGGGCGTCACGAATCTCGAAGCTGCGATCGATATCGGCCGCCAGCTTGAGCGCCTTCTCGTCATCCATGAGGTCACGGACCAAGAGACAGCCGGCTTCAAGGAAGGCAGCTCGAACGAGTTCGGGGGTGAGCTGGTCGGGGGTGATCTCGGGACAGAGCGACTGTTCGCCACGAGCCGGCACTTCGACATCGGCATCGGGGAAAGACGGTTCGGCGGGTGCGTTTTCCAGCAGTTCGATTCCCGCGAGATGACGGATCCGGCGTAGTTCCCGTTCCAGCTGTGGATTTCTGCCGGCCCGGTTGGCCTCGGTCAGCAGGTCGATCGCTTCGAACAGTTTTCCGTCCGCTTCGAGACTGCGGGCATCCAGTGTCTGAGGGAGAGGCTCCTCGACTGCGGCTGTACTGCTTTCAGAATTCCGGTTCTTGCGGCGAAAGAACATCTCACTCCTGGCTGGTCGTTTCTCTCATTCTCCCTAGTTCTATCCGGGAGCACATCGGTGGAAACTACCAATCCTCCGATAATTCCGATCAGGCTGCCGGGAATTAGAGGGGCTGTTCGCGCTCGACGATTCTGGCCGGAACCCCGACCGCGGTGACGCCTGCCGGGATGTCGGAGACGACGACGGCATTGGCGCCGATGAAGGATCCCGCACCGACCGTCACCGGTCCGACGATCTTTGCTCCCGTGCCCACATTGACCCCGGGCCCGATGACGGGTCCCTGGATGTTGCCGGCCCGGAGACCGACCGTGATCCAGGGCGAGAGGACCGTGCCGGCCCCGACCTCGACCAGACCATCGAGAACGACCTGGCCGTGAACGATGTAGACCCCCGGTTTGATCAGCACTGCCGGGCCGATCGAAACCTGGGCGTTTCGCATGCAGAAGCGGTGAAGGAAGCGTGGTATCACCGGAACGCCACGCCGGAGCATGGCAGCCCTCAGCCGGTAGGCGACATGGGCCGCAAAGGCGTCGCTTACCCACATCAAGCGAACGACCTGGCAGAAGGTGTCGAAGCCGGACCTGAACTCGTATCGCTCACCACGCTGCTGGCAGGTGACGCGGGCATCCTCGTACACGGCGGTCCGGAATCCGGGATGGCGCGCAAAAAGCGACTTGAGGAACTCGCGCTTCTGCGCCTTGCTCGGGGACTCACTCATGGGCGCGGCTGAGCCTATAGCCTGCGCGGCCAGTCCATGAGTGGAAAATCGACAGAACCCAACCCGATCCAGTGGGGTTACTCACTGGAAAACGTCGCCGAGATCATGCAGCCCTGCCTCGAAGCAAGAGAGACCAGGTCGCTGCTGGAGATTGGTTCATTCGCCGGTGAGCTGACCGAAAGTCTGCTCGATTGGGGCAGCCCGAAGGGCGTCGAGATCTCCACCGTCGAGCCGCTGCCTCCGGCCGATCTGCTTTCCGTGGTCGAGCGCCATCCGGAACTGACCCTGATCGAAGACACCGGCGTCGGGGCCCTCGGCAGTCTCGATCGGCTGCCCGACACGGTGATCATCGACGGCGACCACAACTACTTCACCCTGACTGGCGAACTGGACAAGATCGCCGAGATGGCCGGGGACGACGAACTCCCGCTTCTCATGTTTCATGACGTCTGCTGGCCCCACGAGCGACGGGACACTTACTACGCACCCGACCGGGTGCCCGAATCCGAGCGTCGGCCGCTCGCCCACAAGTGCACGATCGCTCCGGGAAACCCGGGACTCAGTGAAGGCGGGCTGCCATTCGACTGGGCGGCTGCGAGGGAGGGTGGCCCGAAGAACGGTGTGCTGACCGCGATCGAGGACTTCATGAAGCGACGCGGCGGACTCCAGCTGGCTGTGGTGCCCGTTTTCTTCGGATTCGGCATGCTCTGGGAGACCTCCGCTTCGTACGCCGATGCCGTGGCGTCCGCGATCGCTCCGTTTGACCGCAACCCCGTGATGGAGCGGGCCGAGGCGAACCGGGTCGCGCTGTTGGTCCGCACCCACCAGGATGCTCAAACCATCCGGGAGCAGAATCAGAAGATCGCCGACTACGAGGAGCTGCTGGGCCGGATGCTTCAGTCGAGTGCCCTCGGTGTCGCCGAAAGGATCTCGAAGGTCCGCCAGCGCGGAAACCCGATCTTCACCAGACAGGAGATCCAGGACACCCTGGACCGCAAGACGACGGACTAGTCCGTCTTCTTTTCTCTCTTGAAGAAGTTCGTGAAGGCCCGCAGCGGGCGGGTCAGCCGCCAGCTTTTGCTGTTCAGGATTTCCTGAAGCTCGCGTTCCTTCGAATCATTGATCAGGTGGCCGGCCCCCGAAAGGGTCCGGGCAGCTGAAGCCTCCGCCTCGGCGCGCCGGGCCCGGTCTTCCCAGGAGTTGTCGCCCGGACCGGTCGGCTCGGGAAGCATGTGGGCCCACTTCTTCGAGAAGGCGATGTGCGCATCGACCCAGGCATCGAGATTGCTGATCAGTTCGATCGAGTGGTGGTGGACAACCTTGAGGTCGGCAGTCACGACCTTCTTGCCCTTGTCGCGGGCCTGATGGCAGATGTCGAAGTCGTACCCGTGCAGGGCGCCGCCGGTGATCTCGTCGAAGCGAAGGTTCTGGATCGCCCAGGGGGTGAATCCCATGACGAAACCGTCGATCACGTCGACTTCGCCCAGCCTTGCGTAAGAGGGGATATCGGTCGCGAGCCAGGTGAGCGCAGGGATTTCGCCGCCACCGAGCTCGGCGTACTTGTGGGTGAAGGAAGCCCATGTCACGGCCCCTTCCCACCACGCGATGCCGCGCACGCCGACCGAACCGGCACAGCCAACCAGGGCTGCATCCGGATCCTTCATCTCGTCCCTGATCTTCTGGAAGAAGTCCGGGTCGGTGATCTGTGCGTCCTGGTGGATCAGGACCAGGAACTCGAGATCGAGCTTTGCGGCCTGATCGAGGATCAGGTTGTAGCTTCGAAAAAGGGTGCCGGAACTGGCAAAGCTCAGAACCTCGACGTCAGGTTCCTTCTGCTTGGCTAGTTCGATCCCCGGGAGGGCGTACTCCTCGTACTTCTCGGGGGAAGTGATGGCACTGCCGATCGCAATCAAGGAGCGGGAAGATACCCGTTCGGCCTCAGGTCACGCGCCGCCGGGCCACGATGACGTTGTGGGCACAGAGCCTC
>JAUPTY010000029.1 GCA_030917845.1 Actinomycetota bacterium
GGAGAGAATCTCTCCTCGGTTGCGATCTTCGTCGTGTGGTGGATCGCCCTGGTGCCAATTTCGATTCTCTTTGGTGACATCTGGCGAACTGTGAATCCCTGGGCGACCATTGCTCGGCTTGCACGGATCCCGGATGTGTCTGACCGGGAAATGCCGGCAGCTATCGGTCTCTGGCCGGCGGCCTTTTTGCTGGTCGTCTGGGGTTGGCTCGAACTCGTCTACCCGACGACCGGGGATCCTCGTCTGATCGGTGCTTGCGTGATCGCCTACTCCGCCCTCACGCTCCTCGGGATGTGGCTATACGGGATCGAACGGTGGCTGGATCGAGGTGAACTTTTCAGCGTCTACACGCGGATACTCGCTTCGCTATCACCGTGGGAAACGCGGCAAACTCTGAACGGTTCGCCGACCGTCGGGATCAGACCACCCTTGATCGGAGTAACGAGACTTGCCGGTGAACCAGCCCAGGTCGCGTTTATCTGCGCCCTGATCGCCACCATAACTTTCGACGGTCTCAGCGGGAGCGAACTGTGGGCCCAACGCGATGTGGCCGCTGCTGACCGCCTGATCAGCACGGGACTTGATCCCTTCTGGGCGGGCATCATCGTCGCAAGTCTCGGCCTGCTGATAACCATCGCGGTGATCTCGGCCGCATATGAAGCAACCGCAGCCGCTACCTCCCGAATCGGGAGGTTAAGGACCACCGCGAGAGTTGCAGCAGACTTCGCGTACACACTGATCCCGATTGCGGTTGCCTACGCGATCGCCCACTATTTCACCCTGTTCGTGTTCCAGAGCCAGGACATCATCCGGCTGAGCTCGGATCCCTTCGGAACGGGAGCTGACCTTTTCGGAACAAATGGCAACCAGATCGACTTCCAGATCGTGTCGGCCAACCTGATCTGGGCAGTGCAGGTAACCGCAATCGTGCTCGGACACCTGGCGAGCCTCGCGCTTGCCCACGACCGGGCCCTGACGGTTGCTCCGACTCACCGCCTGGCGCTCAGATCACAGCTACCCATGCTGCTGCTGATGGTCTGCCTTACGGTTGCCGGGTTGTGGTCTCTGTCCGAAGGGATGGCGAGCGTCTGAATCAGGAACCCCAACCGGCGGTCTATGCCCGGTCCACGTAAAGGACCTGTGTGGCGGAACCGCAGCGACCGGACTCGTCGAATACCGACGTTGCGGTGAGCCCCGAGCCGCCGGGATCGACCTCGGTTCGCGACTCCAGCCCGATCCAGTCGCCTTCAGGCTCGCGGAGCAGGGCCAGGTTGAGGTCACAGTTGACGAAGAGGAACTCGCCGAAGGGAACGGGATGGGCGAGGCCGTTGCCGAAATCGGCCGCCGCCGCGGCGCGCTGGGCGCCGCTGACCGGTTCACCATCAACCAGGGGGAACTCAAGCCGGAACCAGCCGGAACCGGTATGACCCACCTGGTCGGGGCCGCCCTCGATGGCCAGCACCGTGTTCGTGTTGCGGTGGAAGGCGTCGCCCTCTCCGTCGGCCCACTTCCTGCGGTCGACGTCCCTGGCGGTCTCCGGTCCGGGCAACGATTCCGGCCGCGGCAATGCTTCCTCTGAAAGTTCGACATCTCCCTTGCGGATCAGCACAGCCCGGGCGTCGATCGCGGTCCGGTCCCCGGCGCTCAGCCGGATGCCGATCACCTTCTGGCGGCGGCCGGGTTTGAGTACTGCGGATTCGATCCTGACCGGACCCAGCATCACCGGGCCGTAGAAAGACATGTTGAGCGATCCGACCCGCAGCTTGCCACCGTCACAGTGGGCTTCCGCTGCCCGGACGATCAATGCGGCGGGCGCCCCGCCATGGGCGGCATCAGCCTGCCACGGCCCCCGGGCAAGGCTGGTCAACGAGAGGTCTTCGGCTATCCCCGCCTCAGGCGACCCTGAAGAAGCAGTGACTACCGCGACCGATTCACTCAAATCTCGCTCCGCTCGGCCAGCAGCAGGATTGCGGCCGCAATGGCGCCGCCGCTGGTCAGAGCCGCGGTGATGATCGCCTCTTGCTGATCAAGGTTCTTGCGCCCGATCAGGGTGGCGCTCATGTCACCGAGATCACAGAGCATCGCGACGGCCAGCCATCCGGTCGCATTGCCCCGCAGCGCGCCCTCGGTGATGCCCGCCCCAAGCGCGATGTCCCGGAACCCGAGGGCCCGCAGGAGCACTTCGACCCGCGGCCGGTCGGCGTCCGCCCCGATCCAGGTCCGACCGACTGTCTTCGGCGAGGAGGCCGCGAAAATTCCAAAGCCGACCCTTGCGAGGCCGTAGGCGGCACTCAGGCCGTTGCTGATGCTCATCCTGCGAACTCTACTCCGAGCCGAGCCTGGCAATCCATCGGTGGTCTCTCCATTAATGTCCTGCCCATGCCGATAACGGAGAAGGTCACGCTGCATGCCCTGCCGCCCTCCCACCCCTGCAAGACAGTGGCGGCCGCCCTCGACTACAAGGGCGTCGAATACGAGTGGGTCAACCTCGATTACGGCAAGCACTCGGAGCAGATCGGCGAACTCTACGGCGAGGACGCGAAGACGGTACCCGGGCTTTCGATCGGTGAAGAGCGGGTTCATGGATCCACCGCGATCCTCCAGCGCCTTGAGGAACTCGTGCCCGAGAGCCCGCTTTACCCGGAAGGGATCGCCGACCAGGTCCGGGAAGCCGAACTCTGGGCCGACGGTGACCTCCAGGACTTCGGCCGGAGGATCCCCTGGGGCGGCCTCTACTTCCGGCCCGAGAAGCTGGGCATGCTGAACGGTGTCGAGGAACTGGACCCGGCCGGAACCGACTTCGCAATGAAGTTCGTCCGCTCGACCTGGCGGTACCACAACATTTCCTCGGTCCAGATCGCCGATGACCTCGGCCGGCTCCCCGGCATGGTCGACCAGATCGATGTGATGGCCGAAAAGGGACTGATTGATGGCGAAAGCCCCACCGCCGCCGACCTTCAGATCGGGTCGACCATCTGGGTGATCGCGACGATCTCGGACGCCCGCAGGGTGCTCGCGGGCAGTGCCGCCGAACGGGTTGCGGAGCGTTACTTCGGCGAGATCCCGGAACTGGTCCCGGCCGGTGCCTTCCCGGCCAGCTGGATCAAGCTCCGCGACTGAGGTTTCGCCAGCAGCAACTGAAGATCGCTGTTGCGGCCCGAGCGGAAGCCTCCTTCGGCCACGGTCAGATAGAGCAACCACATCCGGCGGAATCGCTCGTCGTATCCGAGTCCCTCCAGCTGGTCCGTCGCCGCATTGAAGCGGACCCGCCACTCGGCCAGAGTCTTCGCATAGTCAAGCCTCATCTCGTCGCTCCAGGCGACCGTCATGTCGGTAACGGTCGCCAGACAGCGTCGGATCTCGGCCATCGAGGGCAGACAGCCCCCAGGGAAAATGTACCGGCTGATGAAGCTGCGAGAAGCCTTTTCGATGTCGTAGGCATCGTCATCGATCGTGATTGCCTGCAGCAGCATCGACCCGTCCGGTTCAAGCAGCTCCGAACACTTGTGGAAGTAAGTCGGGAAATCCCGCCAGCCAACCGCTTCGATCATTTCGATCGAGACGAGCCGGTCGTACTTTCCGGTCAGGTCCCGGTAGTCGATCTCGACCACCTCGACCCGGTCTGAAAGCCCGGCCGCAGCGACCCGCTCGCGGGCGAGCGCGGCCTGTTCTTTCGAGATCGTGGTGGTAGTGATGCGGCAGCCGGAATTGCGGGCGAGGTGAATTGAGAGCCCGCCCCAGCCGGTACCGATTTCCAGCAAATGGATATCGGGCCCGAGATCGAGCTGGGCGGCGATCTGGTTCATCTTGGCCAGCTGGGCCTCCTCGAGAGTTTCGTCGGGGCCACCCCGGTAGAGCGCTGACGAATAGTTCATTGACTCGTCGAGGAAAAGCGAAAAGAGGTCGTTGCCGAGGTCATAGTGGGCAGCGATCTGCCTCTTGCCCCGGGCCCGGGTGGTTCGGGGCATCAGCAGGCCTACCCGCTGGACCGGCCAGATCAGGAACCGGAACCGGCGGCGCAGGCGGTCGAGCTGACCCAGGTTCTCGCCGGCGATCGTGCCGAGGGCGACCAGATCATCGCAATCCCACTCGCCGAGGATGTACCCCTCGGCCATTCCGGTGCTGCCCTTCAGCATCCGTCGCCATGCCCGCTGGTCGTGGACCTCGACCCGTGCCGTCTGCCCGGACCCGGAGTCCCCGATGGTGGTGATCCGCCCGTTCTCGAGGAACTCGATGCGGCCTTTCCGAAGGTTCCCGATCACCGCCAGGACCAGCCGCCGCCACATGCTCAGCGGGTTCTCCGCCGAGGCTTTGTGCCGTCTGTAAATCCGATCGATGGTTCCACAGGACAGAGATTGCCGGTTTTTGGCCGATTCGGCAAGTCCTCGCCCGCATTTTCATTACGGCGAGGGCGAAAAGGCGCTCCGGCCAGCCAGGTTCGCGCCGCCTCGAGATGGATGCCGCCGAGCACCTTGACCGGCGCCGGAGTCCGGCGAAAAAGCAGCTCTCCCAGGAGGGCCCGGCTGAGCTCGCGGCGCTTGAGCCCGAGAGTCGCGTCGAAGTACAGCGAACCTTTGCGGCTGCTCGCCATGTGAACCGAAAGGGTTTCGCCCGGATCGGCAAAGACCAGCTCGTAGCGATGGTCCATGCCCATCAGGGGTGATACATGCAGTCGTTTGGCGACATCGGCGGCCAGAATCCCCGGGCGCCGGGGCTGATTGACCAGATAGGTATGCCGATCGCCCCAAGGGGTATTGGTCACTTGGGCCAGCACCGTCTCGACCCGCTCGCCGGCCTGGTCGAAGCAGTAGTAGATGGTGACCGGATTGAAGCAGACTCCCCAGTAGCGAAGGTGGGTAAGCATCCGCATGGGCCCTTCAGGGCGTTTGCCGGTTCGCTGCTCGACCAGATCGCCGACCGCTTCCCTGAGGGGTCGGTCGGCCGGCCCGAGGTAGTCGGCCCGGTGAAAGCTGGCGGGCGATCTCGGCCGGGTTGACCAGAGCGGATGGATGCCCGTCACTTCGGGCAACTCGTCGAGGTCGAGGTAGACCATGAAGATCGCGTAGTCGAACTCCCTGTTGATCGGTTCGAATCGGCGGTGGCGGATCCGGCCTTCGTAGATCGCGCTGTTCAGCCGCCCGGTCACGCCGCCACCGCAAGCTCCGGCTGCGATTCGGCCATGGCCAGCAGTTGTTCCGCGGCCCGGCGTCCGGCAACGGCGCCGTCCTCGTGGAATCCGTTCCTCAGCCACGCCCCGGCGTAGTGAATCCGGTCGGCTCCGCTGACTTCATCCCAGCGTTCCCGGGCGAGGATTCCCTCCGGGGTGAACACCGGATGCTCGTACTCGTATTGCCCGATCACCTTGTCCGGATCGATCCGGTCGGTGATGTTCAGCGAGACGAAAAAACGCTTCTTGCAATCAAGAGCCTGGAGCCGGTTCATGTCATAGGTGAGGGCGGTTCGGCCGGCTTCGGCATTGCCCAGGTGATAGTTCCAGCAAGCCCAGGCGGCCCGGCGGACCGGCATTACCGAGCTGTCCGTGTGGAGGATCGCTTCATTCGGCTGGTAGGGAACGGCACCGAGGAATGTCCGTTCCCCCGGGGTCGGTTCGGCCAGCATCCCGAGGGCCTGATCGGAGTGGGTCGCGATCAGCACCCGGTCAAAGCGTTCGGGTGGCTGGCCCGCCACCTTGACCATCACCCCGTCGCCGAACCGGACCACCCTTTCGACGGGACTGCCAGTGCTGATCGTTTCGGCGATCGGTCCGGTCACCGAATCGACATAAGCCCGGGAGCCGCCCTCAACCGTGCGCCAGCGAGGCCGGCCACGCAGCGAGAGCAGACCGTGATTGTCGAGAAAGCGGGCCAGAAAACCAACCGGGAACTCGTCCATGCGGGCCGGGTCCGCCGACCAGACTGAAGCGACCATCGGCACCACGACCCGATCGACCAGATCCTCCGAGAAGCCTTCCTCGGCCAGAAAGGCCTGGAGAGGCGGGCCCTCCTCATTGCTTCGCGCGAGCTCCCGCAGACTGCGCTGAAGTCTCGGGACCTCGGCCAGCATGCGCAGATAGCCCGGATCGACCAGGTTGCGAGGGCGCGCAAACAGCCCCCGCAGGTTTCGCCCGGTGAATTCGAAGTTCCCGTCACTGACCGAGAAGCTCATCGAGGAAGGACGGCTGGCGACGCCAAGGTCGTCGAGCATCCCGGTGAACTCCGGGTAATTGCGTTCGTTGAAGACGATGAAGCCGGTATCGATCTGCTCGATTCCGCGCTCGGATTCGACTTCGACGGTGTTCGCATGACCACCGGTGCGGCCGTCAGCTTCGAATACCTTCAGTTCGATGCTGCCGTTCAGATGGTGAGGTGTGAGGTGACGGGCGGCTGAGAGTCCGGAGATTCCGGTCCCGATGATTGCGATCTTCATACCCGTGAATACGCAGGAACCCGCCTCCCCGGATGCAGACCCCTTCTGGCCGGCTCAGTAGCTGGTCAGACCACGAAGCACCGAGCGACCTGAATGGGCAGGATCACCGTTCTCGGGCTGAATCGAAACATCGAAGTATTTGAAGCTGGACGGATCGACCGGCAGCGGTACCTCGATCGAGCGACTGCCTGCCTCCCCCACCCTGAATGAACCGAGCGCAATCAGTTCACCGTCGGCTCCGAGCAGCCAGAGTTCATAGAACTCGTTCTCCGGACTGGGCTTCAGACCAGAGACGTCAAGCCGCATCTGGTCACCCTCGCTCGAGACCATTCGCACTTCGCCCTCGGCGGTTGGCGGCGCTTCCCCGAGGCTGTCGAGCGCGAGTTCCTGGCCGGCCGGAGCCGGAGCCACGAGATTGTCATCTCCGCTGGTCGCGTTACCGATCAGGAACCCGGCAAGAAGCAGGGCAGCCCCGGTTGCCAAGAATCCGGCAATCCGGGCCCAGGTCCTGGACCGGCCTGAGTCCGGGGATTTCCGGGTTGCTTCGAAATCGCTTTCGCGCTCGGCCAGCGGGGCTTCTGGCTCGCGCCCGGATGTGGCGCGGGCGATGTCCAGAGGCGGTGGCTCCACCGGCTCCCAGGCTTCGCCGGGCAGGGCCTCCAGCTGGCTGACGACCGGACGCAGTTCCTCGACCAGTGCCCGCAGTGCGTGGTCAGCCGACATTTCGGCTTCGAACCGCTTGCGGTCCTCGCTCTCAAGTTCGCCCAGCAGGTAGGCGGTTGCCATTTCCCGATCGATGCTCATGCTTCTGCCTCCATCAGGTCACGGAGCCGGCCCAGTGCCGACACCATTCTTGACTTGACCGTTCCCAGCGGGATACCTGTTTGCGCGGAAATCTCACTCTGGCTTAATTCGTTCTGGAACCGGAATCGGATCAATTCCGCTTCTTCTTCCGGGAGCATTTCCAGCAGGTGGGTGAACTGGAAGGCGTCGATCAGGCTGTCGATCTCCCGGCTGTCGGCATCCCGGTCCATGATCGCTGCCGCCCGCTCCGGATCCCGAGGTTCCGGGACTCTCTTGCGACCGTGGTCGATTGCCCTGCTGCGGGCGATCGACATGATCCAGCCCAGCAACGAGCCCCGTGAGGGATCGAATTTTCCGGCTTTCTGCCAGACCTCGGTGAAAACCTGCTGCTGGACGTCCTCGGCCGATGGACGGTCCCGCAGGTAGCGCAGAAGAAGGCCGAAGACCGGCCTGGAGAAGCGTTCGTAAGCCTCCCTCAAGGCATCTTCCTCGCCGTCGGCGAGGCGGAGTGCGAGTTGATCTTCGGTTCGGTCGGATCCTGACTTCAAAGCTGGTGCGAAGTCAATCAGTTGCATCAGGGGGAAGGTAGCCGGGGGTGACGGAGCGAGAATGTTCATTCCGTCACCCCCGGGTTACCTCAGTTAGACGGGACCAACACTGCGTCGATCACGTGAACTGTGCCGTTCGAGGCGTCGACGTCAGCCATGACGACGGTGGCGTCACCGATCATCACCGAGCCGTCGTCGCCGATCTTGACCTCGAGCTTCTCGCCCTGGACGGTCTCGACCATCTGACCATCCGAGAGGTCGGATGACTTCACGTCACCGGCGACCACGTGATAGGTCAGGATGTTGGCCAGCTCATCCTTGTTGGCGGGCTTGAGCAGACGCTCCAGCTCGGCCGGAGGCAAGGCCGCGAAGGCCTCGTTGGTCGGCGCGAACACCGTGTACGGTCCTTCGCCCTGCAGGGTCTCCGCCAGGTCGGCCGCGGTCACGGCCGTAACCAGCGTGGAGAGATCCTTGTTGCCTGAAGCAAGCGCGACGATGTCCTCGTTGCTTGCGGCTTCACCGGATCCGGTGGTCGTACCCGTGGGCGCGTCCGACTGCTCCGTGGTCGTGCTGGTGGAGCTGGACTCATCGTCATCGCCGCATGCGGCAATCCCGAAGGCCAGGGCCGGTACGCAGAGCGCTACCAGCAGCGTCTTCTTGATTTCCATCTGTTTGAGACCTTTCGTCTTGGTTGACTGGGCTGGGTGCTAACGGGCGACCGCGTTGACTTTGGCCGTCCCGAGAGTCAGGCCCTCGGTGAATGCCGTGACGCCGAATGCCGCGTTGAGGGCATCCGCCGCCGCCTGGGTCAGGTTTGCCTCGACCTTGTCGAGGGTGATCTTCCTTCCGACAACCTTCGCTTCAAGCGAAGAGAGGTCGAGCGAGAGGATCGAGACCCTCTGGCCACCGACCAATGCGGTCAGGTCGGGGTCCGCGCCGACATTGATGGTGAAATCGGTCAGTTCGACGGTGGTTGCTCCCGCGCTGAGCGAGATGCCGCCACTGTGCCGAACTGCCCCGGCGAACGTCCTGGTGTTGGCCCTGCCACCGGTGATCGGGAAGGAAAGCGCTCCCGAGGGCAGTGCTTCGGCCGGGCCGATCGGGGCTGCAGTGACTCCCAGATCAGTCAGGGCCTGGGCTGTGCCCGGGTCCAGGGTCAGGTCGGTGCTGCCGCTGGCCGCCAGCCGCACCTGCGAGGGCACCACCTTGACTACCGCGGTGCCGATCACAAGACCGGGCTTGAAGAGTCGCACCCTGAAGGTCTGGTTCAGCGCCTTTGCCGCGGTACCGGTCAGTGAAAGCACGGCTCCGCGAACGTTGACCGCCAGCCCGGGACGGGTGATCTTGGCCCGCTTGAGGTCGACCTTGAACAGATTCACTGTCGCGCCGCCTACCTTGCCCTGCAGAATGCCGGCCTTGGTGCGGATCGTGAACGAACGGGTGACCAGGGCACGCTTGCCGCCCTTGAACCTGAGTCCGCCGGAGTGACTGATTTGGCCAACTGCGCTGACCGGATCGAGATTGCCGCCGGTAACCGGGAAGACGATGGCGCCGCCCTTGACCTTGGCCGGCTTGACCGGTGCCACCGAGACGCCGTTTGCCTTGAGTACCTTGGCTACGGCCGGTCGCAGCTTGACCGAAGTCGAACCCGACCCGATCGGGTTTGCGGAAGCTGCCGGAGCCATTGGAACGGCGAGAGCAGCCATACCGAAGAGACTGAGAAATGCTGCCACGAGTCGGCTCCGGGAGCGACGGTTCGCGGGGAATAGTGATGAAACCATTGGGGGAACTCCTCCTGCGTAGAAGTTATTTACGTCAGGGGGTACGGAGTCAAAACCGGTATCGGTTGATCCCCACCGGATTCTCTTGCCGGGAGACTCGGTCAGCGCTTGCGGATCCGGACCTTCAGCTTCGCTGCGTCCCAGAGCCTGCCTGATCCAGCCACGGTCACTCGCAGTTGCCGGAGTCCCGGTTGAGCGTTGCGCTTCGGCCGGACCGTGAATTTCCGGACTTTCGTTCCACCGGCTGCAAGCAGTGACGCTTTTTGGCAAGGGACAAAACGGATCACTCGGGAACGGCTGAGGCAGATCCTGAGGTTCCGGGCCGCGGCGTTACCGCGGTTGCGGATCACCACAGCGATCCGGCGTTTCCCTCCCGGGCGGATAGTGAACTTCGCGGGCTTCACCTTGACCGAGAGTGTGGCCTTCGGTTCGGGCTCCGGCCGGGGGTCGACCGCCACTCCGGTTTCCACGCGGAGGGGGGAATCGACCTGAAGTGAACGGAGCGCCGCCAGGTCTGCGTCAGCTTCGGGACCGTCAAACCAGGAGTAACGGACCGACTCAAACCTGTTCGCCGGACCGAGCGTCGGGTCGGTGTTGTTGGTCGGCGTGGTGATCAGGGGACCGGCGGCCCCGTAGGAGTGATCGTCACCGGAGCAGAGCATCGAACTGTTGGTCGCCGGGATGACCATGTCCTGGTAGTAGGAGCCGCGAACCACCCCTGCAATATCGGTCGTAAAGCGGGCAACGTTAGTGATCGAACCCTGGGCCCCGGAGAACTGCTCCCAGTCGAAGGGCCCGGCGACCAGGCTGTCCTGAACACCGTCAATGGTTGCCCCGTCAGGGTTCATCTGGTTGCGGTAAGTCATTCCGATTGCGTCCGAAGAGAGGTCCATGGCCGTCACGAACTGGTTGATTCCGGGATGGACCCGGAGGAAGGTCCGGTTCTCGAAGAGGCCCTCGTAGAAGACGTACTCGCGCTGGGTGAAGGTGCCGCTGTTGGCGCCGATGAAGGAGCGGATCGCCCGGACGGGCCCGTCGATGTTGGCGATGAAACCCCCGCCGCCGCGACTGAAGGTGAGCTCGTTACGGCCACATCCAGTCGGCGAAACAGTTGACTTGTCGCCGTCGAGGATGTCGAGATCGCCGTCACCGGCGGCGATCACCAGTCGGTCGATCATCCAGCGTCCGGGGATACCTATCTCGTAGCGGGGGGTGACAACCGTCGAAGCTTCCGGGTTGACGGGCGGACCATTCGAGTTGTCACCGATGCTGCCGTAGTTGTAACCGGTCCGGTAACCACCCGCCAGGGATGGTGAGTAGGTCTGCTTGTAGGACACGTAGTCGGACTCCGCTGAGGGGTCGAGACCTTCGGTAGTGCGGAAGAGATAGATGAAGCGGGAATGGCCCGGATCGAGCGGGTCCGTCACCTTGACCGGAGTCCGGGTAGCCGGATCAACGCCCTCCGGAGCTTTCCGTCCCGCCGCAGAATCACCGGCGTGGGCCACCATCAGAGCAATCTCGTCATCAGCGTCGACGGTCGGATCGCCCGTAGTGCCGGGGATCACGGCGCCGCTGCCCCGGTTGGGGCTGAAGGTCACTGTCTGGGGCATTCCGTCGGCTTCCGCCCAGGTGTCCGGGTCCGCGTATGCCATTGCCCTGAACTCGTTGTCGGCGTTGAAGCTGAGCTGACGGACGGGCCGGAAGTCGATCATCTTGCGTTCGTCAACCTGCACCGGAACCTGGAGCCAGCTGGAATTTATCCAGCTGAAGGCGACGACTGCCTCAGGGTCGGTGCCGACGAGCCTCGGGGTGTCGGCCCCGGTCACGACCGCCGGTGCCGAATCCCGGTCGTCAAGTGAGGCCGACGCGACTACGGGGCAGGCGAGGAAGAAGCCGAGGAGCCCGGCGAAAAACAAAATGTTCAGTCCGCGGCGAAATTTCACTGTGACTAATGAACCGGAGACAGTCGCAACAGTTGCGAAACCGGCCGCGGGCGAATCGGCAGCGTCAGGCGCCGGCTTTCGATTCGACTGGCTCGTCGGCCACCGCCTGGACCCGGGGCCCGACCACGAACATGATGATCAGGAAGCCGATGAAGGCAGCGGCTGCGTTGAACCTGAAGGCAACATGGAGGCCGTCGATCAGTCCACTGGCCGAGGCGAAGAAGGTAGTTGTGAGGGCCAGACCAACCGAGCCGCCGGCTATCTGGAACATGTAGATGATGCCGCCGGCGAGGCTTGAACGCGATTCGTCGACCGCGGTCACTCCGATCGTGGTCGCCGACGAGTAGAAGAGACCGACACCGATGCCGAGAACGACCAGGCCCGGAACAAGATCCATGAAGTCGCCGTCCGGCTGGACACCGAACGAGAGCAGCAACGGGCCGAGGGCAATGCAGGCGGCGCCGAGGGTCACGATCAGCCGGCCGCCGACCCGGTTGTAGAGCGGCCCGGCCACGAAGGAGGTGAGAGCGAAGACCGCCATGAACGGAAGTAACCCCAGGCCTGACTCGAAAGCCGAATAATCGAAGGATTTCTGCAGGTACTGCGGCACGAAGAACAGCGCCGAGAAGAAGGTGGCTGACATGAACAGGATGGCCACGCAGGCTGCGGTGAATGAAGTGTTCTTCATCACGTCGCTTGGCACGAGTGCATGTGCTCCGGCCCGGCGTTCGATGAAGCCGAACCAGGTCAGCAGCAGCGCCGACACGACGATCGCAGCAATGATCCTCGGGTCACCCCAGCCGAGGTCGACCACCTGGTCGAGGGCCACCATGAAGATCACCAGGCCCAGTGAAACCGTGGCGATTCCGCCGTAATCAATCTTGTGGTCGTCATCCTCCGGCCGCGGCTGGTGAATAAGTTTCCAGACCGCGAAGATCGCGATCAGTGCGATCGGCACGTTGAGAAAGAGAATCGCCCGCCAGCTGACGAACTCGGTCAGCGCTCCGCCGATCAGTGGACCGAGAGCATTGCCGACTCCGGCGACGCCGAGAATCAGCCCGCCAGCCAGACCGGCCTTGTTTTCGGGCAACTCGGCGAATGTCATGCCGAGGATCGCGGGCCACATGAGCGCTCCGCCGATTCCCATCAGGGCCCGGGCGGCGATCAGCCAGGCTTCGGTCTGTGCCGATCCGGCCAGAATCGATGCTAAGAGGAACACGCCGGCTCCGATGAAGAAGGCTTCCCGTCGGCCGAACATATCGGCCAGGCGACCACCGGTCACGATCAGCACGCCGAAGATCAGGGCGTACGCGTTGACCACCCACTGGACAGTGGTGACGCTGGTGTCGAAATCCTTCTCGATCGCCGGCAGGGCAACGTTCATCGCCGTGATGTCGTTGGCGATGACAAACACCCCTAGCGCCATCGCCCCGAGTGCCAGATAGGTCGAACGATTCACGCCCGAATCTTAGGTGCTGAAGGCGGCGATTTTCAAATGCGTGATTGATCCGATCGGCCTTCACCTGCGTAGACCTATTGACGACAGCAATTAATTCGAGGATGCGCGAACCTGACATGGGCATGAGCAGCAAAGTTCAATCAAAGCCACCAGAGGAAGCGGACGAGGATCTCCTCGTCCGGGTCGGCGACCGTGACAAGCAGGCTTTTGAGGTCTTTTACGACCGCTTCGAGCGGCGCGCCTTCTCGCTGGCCTACCGGATTGCCGGCGAGCGGGCACTCGCAGAGGACATCGTCCAGGACGGGTTCCTTTCGATCTGGAAGAACGCCGGCCGTTATGACCCGGAACGGGGCAGCGCCGGCGCCTGGGCGCTGGGCATCATCCGCAACCGGGCCATTGACGCCCTCCGCAGCCGGGCGAGCCGCACGCCGGTACTCGACCACGACGATGACGCGACCCTGGAGAACCGGGCGTCAGGGCTTCACACGGAGGAACAGGCCCTGCAGCGGGAGGAGGGTCGGGAGATTCGCTCCCGCCTCTCGGACCTTCCCGAGAACCAGACAAAGGTGATCAGCCTGGCCTATTACGGCGGCTTCAGCCAGACGGAGATTTCCGACCTGCTCCAGCTTCCGCTGGGCACGGTCAAGGGGAGAATGAGACTTGGGTTGGAGAAACTCAGGGTTGAGTTGAGTTCATACGAAGGGGAACGGGCATGAACAGCGGGCACGAAAAATTCAAGGACCAGTTGCCGGCCTACCTGCTGGGTGCTCTGGGCCCGGCGGAGAAGGGCGACTTCGAGCACCACCTGGAAGGTTGCGCCGAATGCCGGGCGGAGCTCGCCTGGCTCGAGCCGGCGACCGGCGTTCTCGCCGACGAAGTCGAGCAGGTTGATCCTTCACCTGGACTCAGGATGCGGGTCATGGATGCCGTGGATGCCGAGCTCGCCGAGAGCCCGGCAGGTTCCGCGGAACCGGTTGCTGAATCGCCCGCCAGGCGCGAGCGCCGGACCCGCAACGCCAGTGGCTGGCTGTCGGGGCTGCTGCGTCCCGCCGTGCTCGGGGCTGCCGCTGCCGCGCTTTTCATCGGAGTCGCTCTCGGGATCGTGCTGAACGGAGGCGGCGACTCTCCGGTTGCGCCCGAACGCGAGGTGATCACGGGACAGTCGACGATCGGGGCAGACGCGGTGATGGTCGCTTCCGGCGGGACCGGAACCCTGAAGATGACCGGCCTGCGCCAGCTCGACGAGAACCAGGTCTACCAGGCCTGGATCCAGCGCGGACAGTCCGTCGTGCCGACTGACTCACTCTTCGTCCCCGACCGCGACGGGACCGCCACGGCCAGCATTCCTGACCTGGGCGGGGTCAGCGCGGTGCTGGTCAGCACTGAGCCTTCGGGTGGCAGTTCGCAACCGACCACCGCGCCGGTGATCACGGTCCCGATACCTGGCTGATGACACCGAGGCCGGCGACCGGCCCGGGACTTCGTTTCTCCTCCAGCCCGGGGCGGGCGCGCCGTCTGAGTAAGGTGGACCCATGACTGATTCAGAGGAGACCGGCGAGTCGATCACCGCCGAAGGACTGGTCCAGCTCAAAGCAGAGCTGGAAGAACTTCAAGGACCGGCCCGGGAGAAGATCGCCGAGCGCCTCAAAGTGGCCCGCGAGATGGGTGATCTGAAGGAGAACGCCGAGTACCACATCGCGAAAGAGGATCAGGCCCACCTGGAGACGAGCATCCAGCGCCTGCAGGACCGGGAAAAGAACGCGGTGGTCGTTGACGTGAAGAAGTCGGGGGATGCATTTGCCTTCGGCCGTACTGCCGAAGTCACCGATGACGCTGGCCGCAGCCACAAGTGGACCCTGGTCGGTTCGACCGAGGCCAATCTTGCCGAGGGCAGGTTGAGCGCCGAATCTCCGGTCGGCCAGGCGCTCCGCAACCGCAAGGTCGGCGACAAGGTGAAGATCGCCACCCCGAAAGGCCAGCGCATCTTCACTATCGACGCGGTGATCTGACCTCGGTCGGGGTTCTATTCTTCCCCTATGGCGAAGAGTTCCAAAGCAAAGAAAGCCGGCGTGGCCGTCGGGCTGGCCGGCAGGGCCTGGGAGTACGGCAAGAAGGTCGACTGGCCAGCTGTCTGGCTGCGGGCCCGCTGGCTGACCCACCACACCCAGCGCCTCTACAACAATCTCACCCCGGCCGAGCGCAAGGAATTTCTCGACCTGGTCGTGCCGACCAAGAGCTCGAAGCTTGTCTCCAAGGACGACCGGACCCGGGTAACCGAGCTGGTCAGCAAAGCCTTCACCGGGAAGTAGCCGGCCGGGCTGTCAGGGGCCCGGGATTGCGCGACCTCCGAAACGAAAACGCCGGCCGCTCCACAGGGGGCGGCCGGGGTTTCGCTCTAACTGCTTATGAAGCTGCTGCCGTGCCCTTAGGCGACGGCAGGTACTTACTGACTACTCAGCCGCCGAACTTGCCGAGGAGGCTGCCCAGATTGAAGCCTCCGGCCCCGCCCAGCTTGCCGAGGATGGACGAGATGTCAAACCCGCCGATCTTCACTCCCCCGGTCTTGACACTACCGATCATTGCCTTGAGCTTGGCGATCAGGTCCGAGCTGCTGCCAGTCGTCGGAACGCCTGAACCGACGATGGTCTTGGCTGAAGCCGCGAGGCAGGCGACAAGGCCCTTGGAGCTGGTCTGCTTGCTGCAGCTGTTGTAGGCCTCGATGCCCTTGGCGCAAATTGACTTGACCCTGGCGTTGCTGGACTTGGCGCAGAGCGCGCTCAGGTCAGCGACGCTCGGAAGGGCCGGGGCCGACGGGGCGGCCTGGGCCGGTGCAGCACCGAACGCACACGCGACGGCCACGGTAGCTACGAAAGCACCAATCTTGGCTTTCAGCTTCATGTAGTTCTCTCCTCCGGTGAATCTGTTTTCCCTACCCACCAGAAGACGCAAAAACCGGCGCTCATAAACAAATAGTTCATGAAACTTGCCGTTTCCGTGAACAGGCAGGTACCGAACCGGGATGTTCGAGGCTCGTAGCATGGGACCAATGCTTCGACTCGTCGCCACCTGTCTGACCGCCGCAGCCTGCCTGCTCGGCCCGGGTCTAACCCAGGCCCATGCTTACGGTGAACCAGGGCCCGGCACGAAACTCGCCGGCTGCCCGGTAATGCCCCGAAGCAATCCCTGGAACCGGGATATCTCAAGAGCAAAGGTCCACCCCCTCTCAAGCAGGTACATCGCCGCAATCGGACTATCCACGACTCTTCACCCGGACTTCGGCTCCGGCCGCTGGGGCAACTACGGGATCCCCTTCCGCGTGGTTGGCCGTGGCCAGAAGAAGATCCCCGTCCTCTTCACTGCCTTCGGTTCGGAGAGTGACCGCGGCCCTTATCCGATCCCCCTGGACACCCGGGTCGAAGGTGGATCCGACGACCATGTGATCGCGCTCCAGCGCGGTACCTGCCGCCTCTACGAGCTCTACCGGGCACGGCGAGGCAAAGGTCGCTGGCTGGCTGATTCGGGGGCCCGCTTCAGCCTGCGCTCAAATCGGTTGCGCCCGGCCGGCTGGACCAGCGCCGACGCCGCCGGACTGCCGATCCTGCCAGGTCTGGTCAAGGCCGGCGAGGCAAATTCCGGTCGGATCACCCACGCGATCCGGGTAACCGTCTCGGAGACCCAGCGGGGTTACATCCATCCCGCCCGTCACTTTGCCTCGAGCTCGACCCGCCGATCGCTGCCGCCGATGGGTCTGCGGCTCCGGCTCAAGCCCGGCTACCGTCTCAGCCGTTTCAGCGGCCAGTCGCTTGCCATCCTCCGGGCAATGAAAAAGTACGGTCTGATCGTTGCCGACAACGGCTCGGACATGTATTTCAGCGGTACTCCAGACCGTCGCTGGAATGACGATGTGCTCGACCAGCTGAAGTCAGTTCCGGCCCGTGCCTTCGAAGCCGTGGCGACCGGCAGGATTCATCGCTGACCCCGAACCGACAGGAACTTCTTGAGTACCCGCACCCCGATCGTCGCCAGGGTCGCCTCGACCGAGCGACTCACCCCGCACATGATCCGGATCGTTCTCGAAGCGGATGAACTGCGCGACTTCCCGATCGGCGAGTTCACCGACCATTACGTGAAGCTTCAGTTCCCGCCGCCCGGGGCCGGTTACTCCCCGCCTTTTGATCCGGCCGCGATCCGGGAAAGCCTCGGCAAGGATCAGTGGCACCGGCAACGGACCTACACCGTGCGGGACCACGAACCCGTGGCCGGGGCCATCACCATCGACTTTGTCACCCATGGAAGTGGCATCGCCGGACCCTGGGCGGAAGGTGCCCGGCCCGGAGACCTGCTCCAGCTGATCGGGCCTGGCGGGGCCTATGCACCTGACCTCGACGCGGCCTGGCATCTGATGGCCGGTGACGAAGCGG
>JAUPTY010000149.1 GCA_030917845.1 Actinomycetota bacterium
ATCCTCTTAGCCAATGTGACTACTCAGGCGCTCAAACTGGTGATGGCCCATCCCCGGCTCCAGGGAGCGCTCGGGGTCAGCTACCCGATCGAGATCCACTACCCGAGCGGGCACACCACGGCTGCACTTTCAGCCGGCTTCGGGCTCTGGCTGATCACGCCACCAAAGTGGCGATTATGGGCCGGACTGGCCGGGGCTGCCTACGGGCTCGCGGTCGCCGCCGGTGTGGTAATCGCCGGCTGGCACTTCGTCAGTGACGTGATCGGCGCCGCCTTCGTGGTCAGCTTCTGGGCCTGCCTGGCGATGGCCGCGATGATCCAAACGGGACTCGAGAATCCCCGAAAGGGGAACTGAGTGCCGATTAACCCCGTATTACGGGGTTAATTCGTACTCAGAGCGTTCTGGCGTACTCGCTGAAGAAGTCGAGTGCTTCGGGATTGGCGAGTGAGTCGCGGCTGGCCGCCTTCTCGGCCGGGGTGCCGGTGAGGATGCGTTTGACCGGTACTTCGAGCACTTTTCCGGAAAGGGTGCGCGGGACCGCTTCGATCTCGATCAACTCGTTCGGCACGTGGCGCGGCGAGCAGCGGCTACGCACCTCGGTGGCGACCCGCTTCTTCAGGTCGTCGTTTAGCTCCGCGCCTTCGGCAAGCACCACGAAGAGGGGCATCCAGCCTTCGGTGCCTTCCCGGGGAATGTCGACCACCAGGGCATCGGCGACGTCGTCGTCGGCCAGCACAGCGCGGTAGATCTCGCTCGTGCCCATCCGGATTCCGCCGCGATTGATGGTGGAGTCGGATCGGCCGTAGATGATTGCCGTGCCGCGTTCGGTGATCTCGATCCAGTCGCCGTGGCGCCAGATTCCGTCGTAGACATCGAAGTAGCTGTCGTGGTAGCGGGAGCCATCCTCGTCGCCCCAGAGATATAGCGGCATCGAAGGCATCGGTTCCGTGATCACCAGTTCGCCGACCTCGCCGATCCGGGGGTTGCCTTCCTCGTCCCACGATTCGACCGCGGCGCCGAGGGCCCGGGCCTGAAGCTCACCGCGATAGACGGGAAGGGTGGGAACCCCGCCGACGAAGGCGGTGCAGAGATCGGTGCCACCGGAGGTCGAGAAGAGCCAGGTCTCCTTGCCGATGTGTTCGTAGATCCAGTCGAATCCCTCCGGGGCGAGCGGGGAGCCGGTCGATCCGACCGAACGAAGCTTCGAGAGATCCCGGCCTTCACCTGGTTCGACTCCATCCTTCATGCAGGCTGAAATGTAGGAAGCCGAAGTGCCGAAACAAGTGACTTCGGCATCGGCGGAAAGCTGCCACAGTGCTGACATGTCGGGATAGCCCGGATTGCCGTCAAAGAGCACGATCGCCGCGTCCGTCAGCAGGCAGGAAACCAGGAAGTTCCACATCATCCAGCCGGTCGTGGTGAACCAGAAAACCCGATCGCCTTCCTTGGCGTCCAGGTGAAGGTGCATCTTCTTGAGATGCTCGAGCAGGATCCCGCCCTGACCCTGGACAATCGGCTTCGGCAGCCCGGTGGTGCCGGACGAATAAAGGATCCAGAGGGGCGAATCGAATGGAACCCTGGTGAAGGACAGCTCCGCCGAAGGGTCGGTTGCCAGCAGGGCGTCCCAGGCCGACGACTTCGGAATCGTCGAGATGTCTGGTTCGGCTTCGAGATAGGGCAGGACTACGACATGCTCGATCGACGGCATGTTCCGGGCCAGGTCGGCGGCGACCTCACGACGGTCGAAGCCCTTGCCGCCATAGGTGTAGCCATCTACGGTGAAGAGCACCTTCGGTTCGATCTGGGCGAAGCGGTCGGTCACCGCACCGGCACCGAAATCGGGGGAACAGCTTGACCAGCTGGCACCGAGACTGACCGTTGCCAGGAACGCAACCACGGTCTCATGAGAGTTGGGCAGATAGGCAGCTACCCGGTCACCGGGACCGACGCCCATCGACTTCAGGCCGGCTGCGGCTGCTGCGACCCTGGACCTGAGCACGCCCCAGGAGATCGTCTCCATCGGCCTGGTCTCGGTCGCTGCGTAGATCGCGACCTGATCAGGGTCGCGGTCACGGAAGATGTGCTCGGCGTAGTTGAGGCGGGCGCCTTCGAACCACTTTGCCCCCGGCATCTCGTGACTTGACAGAACCCTCTCGGGCTCACCGTCGTGGAGTACCTCGAAGTAATCCCATATCGATTGCCAGAACTCCTCCGGCTGCCCGGTCGACCAGGCCCAGAGGTCGCCGTATTCCTCGGGGTTCGGTCCGACTCCCCGTTCCTTCAGCCACCGCGACCAGGCGGTCAGGTGAGAGTTCTCGATCGCCTCCGGGGACGGGGACCATAGAAGTTCCGGATTCAACCGTCGTCCTCGCTATCCGGACGCGCGCCGTCGGCTGCATCCATCATCACGTCGATTCCGGCCTCGCCCCTCCCGATCACGGTGGTAGCCCGCAGGCCTCGACGACGCGCCGCCGTTGCCGCGGTCTGCGTTCGCAAGGCCACGGTATTCGGTCGAATCGGACTCTCACTGGCCAGTTCGGGACTCATCCTCGTTGGCAGGAGGTCACCTTCACTGCCGGTGACCTCGGGCTTCGCCGACCGGGCCCCCCGGACCAGATTGATGAGGGCAACTTCGTCCTTCAGCTTCAGTCGGCTGTCATCGAAGAATGCGTCGGCGCCACCGGCCGACGAGTACTCGGCGCCGAAGAGGCAGATCCCGACACCGGAATCACCCTCGGATGCGTTGTCGGATTCCTCGGCCGCCGTCATCACTTCGCGAGCAGCGGCGAGATCCTCCTGCGTGGCGATCGGGGTGCCGGCCAGGCGGCGATCGATCTGCGCGGCGATCACCGCCAGCGGTATCGCTGTCGTCAGGGACTGAAACAGATTGAGCGAGACATCCTCGATACCGACTGCTCTCAACATGAGAGCCGCGAAGGTACCGATCATGCCGCCATAGAAGAGGATCCGATCGGTGGTCAGGTGTCCGGAGAACCGTCGCGAGAGCCATTCGCCCACTGGATAAGAGTCGGGAACGTCGTAGCCCGTGGCGAAGATCACTTCTACTTCTTCCCAGGCGGGACCGGGAGGAGGGGACAGGACGTTGCTGGTCTTTCGACCGGGAATGATGAAGCCGATCAGTCGCAACCCCAGAGCACGTTCCGCGTAGAACGAGAAAGTGGCAACCAGGCATATTGACGCTCCGATCGCCGGCCACTTCAGGCCGATCAGGCTGGCCGCGACGATGAGCAGAGCGTGGAGCGCGAGCGTTGTCGATTCGGAATGAGGCACCCGGATCTCCTGGACCCCTGCGGCCCGTCCCTTGCTTTCGAGTTCCTCGACCAGCCGTGTCGCGGCGCGTCGTTCGAGGTTGCTGCCCGCGACACCGGTCGGACCACCGGAAAGCGCATCCGGATTCCGGTCCTTCTCCTTGGACGGCTTTTTCTGGTCAGCTGATTCCACGGTCTGCTCCCTATGCGGCGGGTGGGAATCGAACCCACACGCCCTTGCGGGCAACGAATTTTGAGTCCGTCGCGTATACCAGTTCCGCCACCGCCGCCGGGACGCTCAAGTCTATGCCGCCGGGGTTCAGGAGGCGCCGGCCAGCGAGCCGGTTTCTGCTTGCGGGTCGCCGCCAGCGGAGTCGCCCGACCCGATCGGGCGTTCTTCTTCGACGTGCCACTCCTGCCTGAACGCGATCGCGGCAACGATCAGCAGCGCAATCTGGACCGGGATCAAGAGAACGACGAGGAGGCCGATCAGGTCGCTGGGCAGGGAAGCTTCGGTGAATCCGGCCTTGTCACGGGCAAACCACGAAGGGGCACCGACCGCGCAGAAAATCGCCAGCAGCACCGAAAGCGCGAGGGTCAACGAGAGAGCCCCGCGACTCCATCGCCAGATCATTACCGCCAGCAGGATGTAGACCGCAACAAAGATCAGGGAGATGATTCCGTAGGTCGATCCACCGACAAGGACGTCCCAGCCGCCGAGCGTCACGATCAGCATGAGAACTACGGATGCGACCAGTAGCACCACCGCGAGAAACCGCGTGGTGAGCGACTCGGTTTTCTCCCGGTTCGGCCGCCAAAGCTCGTAGCCGGGCCTTGCCTCTCCAATCGCCATGCGCCGATCATAGATTCAATCCCGGATGTCCGCAGGCCGGGTCG
>JAUPTY010000150.1 GCA_030917845.1 Actinomycetota bacterium
GCCGGCATCCACTATTGCGTCGGGGCCAACCTCGCCCGGGCCGAACTCGAAGAGGGGCTGCGGTTCTTCGCCGAAAAGTTCGAAACGATGGAACTGAACGGTCTGACCGAGCTCCAGACGGTAAGTGGCATCTACGGAATCGACCGCATGGACCTGAGGATCAGACCTGCCTCCGGGTAATCTTCCTCGCATGGAGGGGGAACAGGAAACCAGAGAACGTCCGCCGGTAAAGGTCCTAGTCGTCTGCGGAACCAGACCGGAGGCGATCAAGCTGGTGCCGATGATTCTCGCCCTCAAGGCGAGTGAGGTCTTCGTTCCCCAGGTCGTCTCCACCGGCCAGCACCACGAAATGGTCGAGGAAGTCTTCGGCCTGGCCGGGATCGAGATTGATTTCAACCTTTGGGTTGGCGGAGCACGCAACGAACTGAATGACCGGGTGCGTGAAGTCATGGGTCGCCTCGACGACTTCGTCCGGGTCGAGTACGGCGCCGACGGAACCATCAAGCAGGGTGAGGTGATAGCTGGCGAGTACCCGATGGCGGTGCTGGTCCACGGCGACACGACTTCCGCTTTCGCTGCCGCCCTCGCGGCTTTCCACCTCCGGATCCCTGTAGTACACGTCGAAGCGGGCCTGAGAACCGGATCCAATCTGACGCCTTTCCCGGAGGAACTCAACCGCGAGCTGATCACCTGCATCGCGGCCTTCCACCTCGCTCCAACCTCGCACAACCTCCAGAACCTGATCAAGGAAAACGTGCCGGTCGAGCAGATCTTCATCACTGGAAACACCGGTATCGACGCGCTCGAATGGGCCGCCGAGCTGGAGGTCGAGTTTTCAGATCCCACCGTTGCCGAGATCTGTGCCACTGACCGCAGGGTGGTCGCGATCACCGCGCACCGACGGGAGAACTGGGGCGCCGGCCTCGACGGAATCGCCGCCGGAGTCCGTCTGCTCGCCATCGAGAACCCGGAGATCTACTTCATCATTCCCCAGCATCCGAACCCGGCCGTTCGCGAGCAGTGGGCTTCGCTTCGTGACCTGCCGAACGTCTGTCTGACCGATGCCCATTCCTACCCGGAATTTGCGAGGCTGATGGCCCGCTCATACCTGGTGATCACCGATTCAGGCGGGATTCAGGAGGAGGCACCTTCGCTCGGCAAGCCGGTTCTGGTTTGCCGCGAATCCACCGAACGCGGGGAAGGGGTGGAGGCAGGCACCCTGAAGCTCGTCGGGACTGACCCGGCCCGGATCCACGCCGAGGCGACCGAACTCCTCAACAACCGCGAGGCTTACCGCGAGATGAGCGAGGCCGAGAACCCCTACGGCGACGGCCGGGCTTCCGAGCGGATCGTCGCGGCTCTCACCAATCTCTATCTTGGCGGCCCGATGCCCCAGCCCTTCCGGTCCAGTTTCTCCCGAAAGGCCGTGGTGGAGGCGGCCGGATACACGTTGCAGGCGACCACCACCACTCGTCTCGATCCGGCACTCGTGCCCGAAGACGAGCGGCATCATGAGGAGGCAGCGGTGGATCCCGTCGGCCATCTCTGGATGGAATTCGGGACGATCACCGACAAGTGGTTCCGCAGCTAATAGCAGCCGAGTGGTTCCCCTTCAGGGGGCTGGACCCGTTCTTCCAGACTCTGTTTCTCGTGACTTTTCTGATTGTCGCGGCGATGCTGATCTGGACCACTGTTCTGTTCTTTCGCGGCTGGCGCTCCGACCGTCGAGCGACTGAAGAAGCCGACCCTGACGATTTCGAATGGATCTTCATGGTGCCCGCCCTGAACGAAGAGGTGACGATCAGGGACAGCGTCTCCCGGCTCGAGGAGATCGAGGTTGCCAGGAAACGGATCGTGGTCATCAACGACGGCTCCGATGACGGCACGGCGGAAGCCCTCGCGACGCTGACCAGCCCCGACCTCTTTGTCATCGAGCGGCAGGCTCCGAACGCGAGGCAGGGCAAGGCGGCCGCCCTCAATTACGCCTTTGGCGAAGTCGTCGACCGCTTCGACTCCGATCCGGAAAAGACGATCATCTGCATCGTTGATGCCGATGGCCGCATCTCCGCCGACAGTCCGCAGTTCATCGCCGGGCATTTTCAGGATCCCGAAGTCGGGGGAGTCCAGTCTCTGGTCCGGATCTACAACCGCCACCAGTTGCTGACCTGGTTTCAGGATCTGGAGTTCTCGATTTACGGGTACCTGTTCCAGGCCGGCCGGAACAAATGGGGCACCGCCGGGATGGGTGGCAACGGTCAGTACAACCGCATGTCGGCGCTGCTCTCGATCGATGACCAGATCACGGACGAGGCCGATCCGGCCGTCGTCGAGGGTGATCCCGAGCCCGAGGTTTCGATGACCCCTCCCAGCCTCGGTCCGTGGCGGGACCGGCTGACCGAAGATCAGGATCTCGGACTCCGGCTGATCGTCGCCGGCTGGAAATGCCATCACGAGAACCGGGCGACCGTCTCCCAGCAGGGTCTGCCCGGGGTCAGGAAGCTGCTCCGCCAGCGCACCAGATGGTCACAGGGCAATCTCCAGGCGATGGGGCTGATCGATGATCTGGCGACATCGAAGCTTTTCCTGCCCGCCCGTATCGAACAGATCATCTATCTGTTGATGCCGATCTGGCAGACGATCGTCGGCACTGCCCTTGTCGCCTCGATCTATCTCTGGCTCAGCGGAGTCCGGTTCTTTGTTTCAGCCGATGAATGGTGGTGGATGTACTTCCTCTACATCCTCGGCTTCGGGGGCATCGTGCTCGGCTGCATCGCGGCCAGGATCCGTGACCGCAATCCGGTAATCGGGGTCATCAAGGGAATCCTCTCGGCCCAGATCTACGCCTTCTACGCCTGGATGCTCTGGCCGGTCCTGATGCGCTCCACCTTCCGCCAGCTGGCCAACCGGGAGACCTGGGCCAAGACCTCCCGGGAACAGATCGAGGAGCCCTCAGAGTCCGGTAGTTGAGCACGCAACCAGTTTGCGCTATCCTGTTCGCAGGACTAACTACAGAAACTGGACTTACTAATGGATCTTCTGCTGGTTCCACTCGATGACGCAATAGTTTTCCCCTCGGTCACGGCGACGCTTTCGATCGACGTAGGCGACGAGGATCAGGTCTTCCTGCTGCCGCGCCGCGACGGTGAGTTCGCCCGGGTGGGCGTGATCGCCGACGTGGTCGAGCGAGGCAATTCGCCGCGTGGCGAAACAGTCGCCACCGTGGTCGGTCAGCGCCGCGGCCTGGCCGGCATCGCCCATTCCGACGAATTCGACCCCGATGCCCTCCGCATCGAGGTTCAGGAAATTCACGACGGCCACCCCGAGGACGAGCACACCAAAGAGCTGGTCCGTGAGTACCGGGCGATCGTCGAGGAGATCCTCGAGCTGCGCAATGCCGACAGCCGGATCACCGCCTTCCTGCGGGGCGTGACCGAGCCGGGCGAGCTGGCCGACACCTCCGGCCTCAGCCCCGACCTCAACTTCGACCAGAAGTTCGAACTGCTCGACACCCTCAACGTGACCGCCCGTCTCGAGAAGGCGGTCGAGTTCCAGCGCGAACGCCTGGCCGAACTCCAGGTCCGCAGCAAGATCCGCGACGACGTCGAATCCGGCGCCCAGCAACAGCAGCGCGAGTACTTCCTGCGCGAACAGATGAAGTCGATCCGCAAGGAACTCGGCGATGACGACGCCAGCCTGATCGAGGAGTACGAACAGAAGATCGCTGACGCCGGCATGCCGGAGGCGATCGAGGAACAGGCAGAGAAGGAGCTGCGGAGGCTCGAGCGCCAGGGCGAGCAGTCCGGCGAGAGTTCGATGATCCGCAGCTACCTCGACTGGCTGATCGCGGTGCCGTGGTCGAAACGATCGGAAGAGAAGCTCGACCCGGTCTACACCCGCGAGGTGCTCGACTCCGATCACGCCGGACTTGATGACGTCAAGCGTCGGATCACCGAGTTCGTCGCCGTCCGCAAGCTCCGTCAGGAACGCGAAGTCGAAGCAGACAGCCGTGCTGACGGCGCGATCCTGACCCTGGTCGGACCGCCCGGCACCGGCAAGACCTCGATCGGTGAATCGGTCGCCAAGGCCCTCGGCCGCGAGTTCGTGCGCATCTCGCTGGGCGGGGTCCATGACGAGGCCGAGATCCGCGGACATCGCCG
>JAUPTY010000151.1 GCA_030917845.1 Actinomycetota bacterium
ATCGAGTGGCGCTCGGCCGGAGACTACTCCGACATCCTTTACGAGAAGGCCGAGGGCATCGCCAAGATCACGATCAACCGTCCGGAAGTGCGGAATGCGTTCAGGCCGCAGTGTCTGGCCGAGTTGCGGGATGCCTTCGAGAAGGCCCGCGACGACACCGAAGTCGGTTCGATCATCTTCACCGGCGCCGGGACCGAGGCCTTCTGTTCGGGCGGTGACCAGCGAATCCGTGGTGATGACGGCTACATCGGCGATGACGATGTCGCCAAACAGGGAGTCGGGAGGCTGGATGTGGGTGATCTGCATGTCCAGATCCGCCGTACGCCCAAGCCGGTGATCGCCATGGTTGCGGGCTACGCGATCGGCGGCGGCCACATTCTCCATCTCGTCTGTGACATGACGATTGCCGGAGACAATGCCCGTTTCGGCCAGACCGGTCCCCGTGTCGGCAGCTTTGACGGTGGCTTCGGGGCCAGTCTTCTGGCCCGGAACATCGGCATCAAGAAGGCCAAGGAATTCTGGTTTCTCTGTCGGCACTACACGGCGGAAGAGGCTCTCGAGATGGGCCTTGTGAACGCTGTCGTCCCGGTCGAGGACCTCGAGAAGGAGACCGTGGCCTGGTGCCGGGAGATGTCTCACCTCTCCCCTCTCTCCCTGCGTCTGCTCAAGTCGAGCTTCAACGCCGAAGAAGACGGTCTGACCGGCCTTCAGCAACTGTCTCACGACGCAACTCTGCTCTTCTACATGTCGGAGGAGGGCCAGGAAGGCCGTAACGCATTCCAGGAGGGCCGCAAACCCGACTTCGACAAGTTCCCCAGACGTCCGTGAGGATCTGGCTCAACGCGGCCCGGCCGCGCACCCTGCCCGCCGCGATCGCGCCGGTCCTGGTCGGCACCGCCGCCGCCGTTTTCGCGGTCGGGGATCTGCCGCGCTGGGGCGGATTCATCGCTGCCCTCGTGGCCAGCATCCTGATCCAGATCGGAACCAATCTCGCTAACGACTATTCGGATGCCAGACGTGGCGCCGATTCCGCCGACCGGCTCGGTCCGGTGCGGGTTACCTCGGCCGGCCTCATAACTCCCCGTCGGGTGCTGACAGCTACCTGGATCGCATTTGGCCTGGCCGCCCTGCTGGGCCTTTATCTGGCCTGGCTGGCCGGCTGGATCATCATCGTTGTCGGCCTGGTTTCAATCGCCTCCGGGTTCCTCTACACCGGCGGCCCGAAGCCCTACGGTTACGCCGGCCTCGGGGAGCTGTTTGTCTTCCTCTTTTTCGGTCTCGTCTCGGTGAACGGTTCCTATTACGTCCAGCTGGAAGAACTGGCCTGGCTTCCCTTCGGACTTTCGGTCGCGATCGGCCTGCTCTCGACCGCCATTCTCGTGGTCAACAATGTGCGCGACATCGATTCCGACCGCCGGGCGAACAAGAACACCCTCGCCGTGCGGATGGGCCGCGACAGGACCCGGCGCCTCTATGTCTTTCTGATCCTTGCTGCCTTTTTCGTATTGGCACTGACCATCGTGCTCAACGACGGTCCCTGGCTGGCATTGATCGGCCTGATCGCGATCCCGATGGCACGTGATCCCATCGCCACTGTTACGGGCCGCACTGACGGACCCTCGCTGAACAAGGCGTTGGCCGGAACCGGGGCGGTTCTCGGCGTTACTGCGCTGCTGACCGCGATCGGACTGGTGCTGGGGGCCTGAGATGCCGGCGGGAAGGATCAGCGTCGAAGTCATCCCCTTCGCCCTGGACTTCCGCCGCCCCTATGTGACGGCGACTGGCAGCCTTGCCCGTCGGGAGTCGGTTCTGCTCAGGTTGCGAGATCAGAACGGGATCACGGCGTTGGGAGAGGGTGTCCCGATGAGCCTGCGCGGCGGCGATTCCCTCGAACGAGTCGTGAACGAATTGAGGACCTGGGCGGAGAACCCGGAGCATTTTCCTGCTGCTCCTCCCGCCCGCTGCGCCGTGACCATGGCCCTGGCCGACCTCGAGGCCCGACGGGAAGGACTTCCCTTGTGGAAGTTCCTCGATCCTGCCGCGATTCCGCGAGCGGTCAGGTGCAACGCCACCATCACTGCCGGTCCGGTCGCTGATGTGGTCGCCCAGTGCGAGGCATGGGCCGCTGACGGCTTCGATGTCTTCAAGCTCAAGGCCGGACCTGAAGGCGCGGTCTCCCTGGCCGCGGCGGTGCGAGCGGCGCTCGGGGAATCCGCGAAGATCAGGATCGACGCGAACGGCAGCTGGGGAGATCGCGCGGCCTCGATCCTTTCGGAACTCGAGACGGTCGGGATCGAACTGGTCGAAGAGCCGGTTACCGGCCTGGCGGATCTCGCCGTACTCGCCCGGGGGACCCGTATTCCTCTGGTCGCCGACGAATCGGTGAATAGCGCCGCAGAGGCTGCCGATGCATTTTTCGAAGGGTCATGTTCCGCCGTCACGGTGAAGCTGAGCAAAATCGGCGGACTTGACGCCGGCCTCGGCGGCCATCTTCCGACCTATCTCTCGAGTGCACTCGACGGGCCGGTTGGCATCGCCGCTGCTGCCCATGTCGCCCAGACCCTTGACCCCGGATTGCCCTGGCCCGACATGGCCCACGGTCTCGCTACCGAAAGGCTGCTGGAGGGAGACCTCTCCACGACTGGCCCCCTCTTGGTCGGCAACGAGCTCCACCCCCCTGCTCTCGGATCGGGATTGGGTATCGAGCTGGACGAGGAATTCCTTACCCGTTGCAGGCTCGACTGAGCCAGTTTGGCCGAGGGGCTCTAGGCTCTCGCTCCCGTGGACCCGTCCAACACGAATACCGCCCTTTGCTCGGCTCTTGCGGAAGAGCTCTTCCGCAGTGGAGTCAGGTTGGCTGTTGTCTCCCCCGGTTCGAGATCAACACCCCTGGCCCTCGCGCTCTGGCGACAGGAGGGCGTTGAGACGGAGGTGGCGCTGGATGAAAGGTCGGCCTCCTTCTACGCGTTGGGTGCCGCCCAGGCCAGCGGTGAACCGGTGGTCCTTCTCTGCACCTCGGGTACGGCAGCCGCCAATTACCACCCGGCTGTTGCCGAAGCCGACCTTTCCAAAGTGCCGCTGATCGTCCTCACTGCCGACCGTCCGCCCGAGCTCCGCGACATCGGCGCCGGCCAGACAATCGATCAGATCAAGCTCTTCGGTGATGCGGTGCGCTGGTTTTGCGAGGTAGGCAGCCACCGGGCCGACGATGCCGGGCTGCTTCACTACCGGGCCGTCGCCTGCCGGGCATTCGCCACCGCAAAAGGCGACCCGCGGCCCGGGCCGGTCCACCTCAACTTTCCGCTGCGGGATCCGCTGGCCCCGGTTCCGGAGGAA
Source organism: Actinomycetota bacterium (assembly GCA_030917845.1). Taxonomy (GTDB): domain Bacteria; phylum Actinomycetota; class Thermoleophilia; order Solirubrobacterales; family 70-9; genus 67-14. The sequence continues at coordinate 3,337 of JAUPTY010000151.1, forward strand.
GCTGCCGTGACCGCCACCGATGAACTCGCACTCGAAGGGCGTCCGAACGGACCGCTCACGACGGTGGAAGCGGCCACCTGCGGAGCAGACCGTTCAACCGTGCGCCAGGTGATTTCGATGATCGATGCCGCCAGCAGGATCCTGATCCTGGCTGGTCGCCAGACCGATCCCACCTTGCGCGAACCCCTGGCCAGAATGGCCAACGCCTGCCGCTCCCCGGTGCTGGCTGAACCGACCTCGCAGTTCCGGCTGGGGCCGCATGACCGTGGCGCTGTAGTCACTGCCTACGAACGGATTGCCCGTCGCAGGGAGAAAGCACTCGCCCCCGACCTGATCATCCGGCTGGGCGAGTTTCCGACTTCCAAGCAGCTGCGGCTCTGGCTGGCCGAGGTTGCTCCGGCGCAGATCGTGATCGACCCCGGCTACGGCTGGAACGAGCCGACCAGGACTGCCGACCTGATCGTTCGCTGCGACCCTTCCACGCTCCTCCACCAGATCGAAAACACATCCGAGCAACGGATCGGCGGACAGGCTGGCAATGGCTTCTGGAATCGCTGGATGACGGCCGAACGCGAAGAACGGACGGAGATCGAAAGCGCCTGGGCCGAGTCGGGGGGCCTTGCCGCTGGTGAAGTGCAGGCCCGCCTGGCTGAGCTCCAGTCAGACGGGAACCTGGTCTATACGGCTTCCAGCCTTCCTATCCGGGATCAGGAGGAGTCTGTTCCGGCCCTTGATCGTGATCTCCTGTTCCTGGCCAACCGGGGAGCGAACGGAATCGACGGACTTGTTGCCTCGGGCTGCGGAGCCGCCCGGTC
>JAUPTY010000152.1 GCA_030917845.1 Actinomycetota bacterium
TCAACTGGCCGACCTGTTTACCGATCATTTCGGGGTCGACGTCGAACATCGAGACGATCTGGAATCCGTGATCAGCGAAAATGTCCGATCCGGCGATCGCCTGTCCGAGCTTGCCGGCACCGAAGAGGGCGATGTTGTGGTGGCCGGCGGTCCGCATGATCTTGCGAATCTCGTCGACCAGATAATCGATCCGGTAGCCGACTCCCCGCTTGCCGAACTTGCCGAACCCGGATAGGTCCCGGCGGATCTGGGTCGGGTTGATGTGGGTGTACTCGGACAGCTCCTGGGAGGAGATCGTTTCCCGGCCCATCTTTCGCGCCTGGATCAGAACCTGGAGGTACCTGGACAGGCGGGCAGCCACGCCGAGCGACAGTCGTTCACCCTCGCCCATGAGGAGGGGATTGTCGGTACGGGGTCTGGACGACGGTGGCATCGGGCTATCAGCGTACCCGTAGTCAGCCCGGACCCTGCGAGAGGCGGGCGAAAGCAGCCTCGAATGCGTCCGGGTCGAAGGCGAACTCGCTGATGATCTCGTCCCCGATCATGATCACGGGAATCCTCTCCATGAACCGGTGGTGGAGTTCATCATCGGTTTCGATGTTGCGCTCCTCGATCTCCAGACCCTCCCCGCCCTGGACCGCCCGGTAACGCTCCAGATCCGCGACCGCCTCGTCGCAGAGATGGCAACCGGACCTGGTCATGACGGTCACCTTCACCGGCCACCTCGCGGTCCGGTGGCGAAAGCATCGAAGGAGAGATAGTCAGGAAAGACGAGTGGATCGACGAACCTTGCGGCGCTGCCGATCATCGCCGCGTTGTCGGTGCAGAGTTCGCGGCTGACTTCCTTGAAGGGGATCCCCCGCTCTTCGCAGAGGGACGAAACGGCTTCGCGCAAAGGTCCGTTGGCAGCGACCCCGCCGCCCAGCGCCACCGCAGGCCAGGCTTCAGCATCGAGGGCCCGGCCCACTTTGCTGACCAGCTGGCCGACCACCGCGGCCTGGAAGCCCGCTGCCAGGTCAGCCGCCCGCTCGGCGGTGCCGTCTTCACCCAGATCCCGGCATATATAGACCAACGCCGTCTTCAGACCACTGAAACTAAAACCCAGCCCGGGATCGCGACTCATCGCCACCGGGAAGCTGAAAGCTTCGGGGTCACCGCTGGCAGCGAGTCTCTCCAGCTCCGGCCCTCCGGGGAAGCCGAGACCGAGCATGCGGGCTGCCTTGTCAATTGCTTCTCCGGCAGCGTCATCAAGCGTCTCACCGAGAATCTCGAAGCTCTGGTGGTCGCGGACCCCGGCGAGAATCGTGTGTCCACCGGAAGCGATCAGGCAGAGGAACGGCGGCTCGAGCGGATCAGGTTCGAGGAAGTTCGCCGCGACATGACCCTGGAGATGGTTGGTCGGAAGCAGCGGCAGCCTCCGCGGAGCGGCGATCGCTTTCGCTGTGCTGAGGCCCACCAGAAGGGCACCGATGAGGCCGGGTCCGGCAGTCACCGCGACCGAGTCGAGATCACCGAAGGTGACCCCGGCATCGGCAAGGGCTGCGTCGACAACCGGGACAGCCAGTTCGAGGTGGTGACGGGAAGCGACTTCGGGAACGACGCCACCGTAGCGCTCGTGCTCGGACTGGGAGGAGATCACGTTGGAGAGCACTCGCGGACCGTCAAGTACTGCCGCGCAGGTGTCATCACAGGAGGTCTCGATCGCCAGCAGGGGCATTCAGATCCCGGCTGGCAGTTCCTCGAATGATTCAGCGGGAACGCCGGCGACCTCCGGGTCGCCCTTCCACATGATCAGAGCATCCTCGCCGTTGTCCGGGTAGTAGCCCCGGCGCAGTCCGTACGAACGGAAGCCGAGGCTCGCATACAGCCGGATCGCCGAACGGTTGGTCGGCCTGACCTCGAGGGTGACCGGGGCGCCCTCGTCAATCCGGGCGAGTGCCTCGTTGACCAGAACCGAAGCGGTCCCCCGGCGACGATGCTCCGGCGCCACCGCGATGTTCATCAGATGCCAGGCGCGGTCGTAACGCGACAGAACCAGGTACCCGATGATCCGGGACCCTTCGAGCGCGGCCAGGCTGACCGTGTCCGGCTTGGACATCTCGAGAGCGAACATCCCGACCGACCAGGGACTGGCGAATGATCGCCGTTCGATCGAAATCACATGGGTGAGATCGGCGTAGCCGAGGGACCGAATCCGGACCCCGGACGCGGGATCAGTGGGATGAGTCGCTTCTTTGGTCGGCCTTGCCGTCACGTTCAAGCCAGAGTTGGGCATCAGGTATTCGAAGGTAGAGGGGTTTGAGGGTGTCTGGTCCGACTTCATCTGCCGCCGCACCGAGATCACAGAACGGTCTTCCGGTCAGCCGGTGTACCGGTGATTCGGCCGGCTCTGTTTCTAACCCGGCCCGGAGCAATTCGTCTCGGAATCGTACCGCGCCCGGTCCGGCGGGTAGCGGTGCCGGCCCGGCGAGGGCAGCGCCGTTCAGGCGTTCCACGAGCTCCTCCGGTCCGCAGGCGAAAGGATCTTCAAGCGCAATCCCGGAGCCGTCGTGGAGTCCGCCGAACACCTGTCCACGCCTTGCGTCGATCAATGGCATCACCGTCCGGGCTCCCGACTGCTCCCCGATCGAACGCGCCAGCGCCCCCAGCGTCGGCACTCCGACCACCGGGGTTCCGGTTGATGCGGCCAGGCCAGCAGCGGTGGCGACCCCGATCCTGATCCCGGTGAAAGTGCCTGGACCGATCCCGGCGGAAATCAGTTCGACCGCTTCCCAGCCCCCCAGCTCGGCAACCGCCTCGTCGATCAGCTCGAGAAGCGCCTGGCTGTGGGCGGGCCGACGATCGCCCGGGGGAATCGATCTTTCGAAGACCAGCCCTTCACCATCGGTTGCGGCCACAACCGTGTCGTCGGTCGAGGTATCGAAGCCGAGTACTCTCACCGCGGTCCCCGGTAGTCTGGCTGGACCAAACCGGAGTTCATCGCGGCAATCGAAACTGGAGGCACACTGATGTTCGGAAACAGGAAAATTGGCACGACTCTCGCAATTCTCGCAGTAGCGGGCATGGGGGCTTTTGCCGCCGGTTGCGGCGGTTCATCTTCGGACGATGTCCAGAGCGCGATTGACGACGCCAACCAGCAGGCCGAGCAAATCCAGAACGACGTGAACCAGCAGCTCGAAGAAGCAAACCAGCAGGCCCAGGATCTCCAGGACCAGGCCCAGCAGCAGGTCGAGGACGCCCAGCAGCAGGTCGAGGACGCCCAGAATCAGGTCGACGGCAGCGATGCCCAGAAGCAGGTCGACGAAGCCCAGAAGCAGCTCGACGACATCCAGCAGCAGGTCGAAGACGCGCTGAACGGGCAGTAGCTACTTCGCTTAGCCGGGCGGTTCGACCCGGATCCTGCGGCTTGACTCGTCGACGTGCTCGACGCTCACCCGGAAGATCCGGGTCGCCCCGGCGGCCAGTTCCTCTCCCCTGCCTTCGGACCACTCGATGAAGGTGATCCGGTCCGGCCCGAAGTACTCGGAAAGCAATCCCGGGTCTTCGTCATCAAGACCACCCAGCCGGTAGAGGTCCAGATGCGCAACCGGCGCCGACTGACCGGCTCCCTCGTATAGCCGGCCGATAGTGAAAGTCGGGGAGGGAACCGCCCCCTCCACTCCGAGTTTTCTCATCGCGGCCCGGATCAGGGTCGACTTGCCGGCCCCGACTTCACCGGTAAGCAGGACCACATCGCCCGGCTCCAGACCGGCAGCCAGGTCCCCTCCGACCTCCGCTGTTTCCTCGTCGCCTCTGGCCAGGACGACACCATGGGTGGCTTCTGACCGCTCTTCAGGGGTACCCGACATGGCGGCAGCCTATAATCGGAGATGGCTGCTACCCGTGATGAGCGGGGGTTGACCGAACAGCAGGAATCGCTTCAAACAACCAACTCGATCCGTCTGGTATCGCCGAAAGGGAACTGGAACGGCACCATGAAACTTTCAGACACAGCGCTTCGTGCGCCCGTGATTATCGGCCCGGGCCGGGTCGGTCGGTCGCTGGCTGCCGCCATCGAACGGTCCGGCGTCGCCGTAGACCTGCGGGGCCGTGGCGAGGGGCTCGAAGGACTGGGCGGTGAAGTTGTACTGCTCTGCGTTCCGG
>JAUPTY010000153.1 GCA_030917845.1 Actinomycetota bacterium
CGGCTCGCCCGAGCAGATCCGCGAGCGGCTCGATGAGTATGTCGAGGGCGGCATCACCCTGCCGGTGATCACCCCGATCACCACCCCCGACAACCACGCCGCCTTGATCAAGGCTTTTGCTCCCTGAGCCAAAGCTAGGTGACCGACCCCGGCGCAGATGCTTGCGGTGCTGGGCGGGGGCGGTTACATTCAAGACATCCGAACGTCAGGATCAAACCTGGCGGAACCGCCATCCACCGGAGAACAGGGAGCCAAAGATGAGACGTTCGCAGCATTCTCAAGGCAAAGCGGCTCGAACCGGCCTGCTCACCACTTTCGTCATGGCGGCGCTGTTTCTCTCGTTCGCAGGCTCGGCAAGCGCCCTTGAGACGACGATCATCTCCGGCCCGGCAGATGGCGAAACAATCACGGTGGACTCAGCCATTTTCGTCTTCAATTCTGATGATCCCGAGGCGACTTTCGAGTGCAGCATCGAAGGTCGGAGCTTCAAGCCCTGCTCGTCGCCAATCTCCATGGAAGATCTGGAAGATGGCCGCCATAGTTTCGCGGTTCGGGCTCAAGGCGACTCTACGCCGGACGTTCGCAAGTTCAAAGTGGAACTCCCCGACCCACCGGTCACGCCCAGTGCCAGGTGTCTGGCGGCAATAAAGGGAGCGAAAGCGGCCAAGGTGAAGCTCAACAGAGCGAAGTCACGGAAAGCTCCGACCAAGGCAGCCAAGAAGGCCAAGGCGAAAGCAATCGCCGAAGCGAAGGCCGGTTTGAAACTGGCCAACGGCAAGGTCAACAGAGCCTGCTGATCGGCGATTGATCAGCCGGTGCCTTCCGCTTGCGGGTCAGTCCAGACCTGCTTGTTCCAGGGGGCGGTGATCGGATCGAATCGGGCGGGCCGGGAAAGGGGGCCGTCCTTTATCGATTCCAGCGGGACCAGCCGGACTCTGCTGGCCGGTGTGTAGGCGGGGTAGTCATCCCGGTTGATGTCGTCGTCGACGTTGCCAGCGTGGCTCCCGCCCGCGATCAGGTAGGTGCCGGTTGCCTCACCCCAGCCGCCGCTCTCTCGCAGACCGACCGCTTCGGTCGCGTCGGTGACGAACCCCCAGCCGGCATCCGACCCCCAGTTGGTGACCGAACGACCGTGGTTGTAGCCCGCGTGAGACGAGGCCCGCTGGCTCACGGTCCCGTCGCTTTCGATCCTAACCTGAAGTGACTCCCAGTCGTGAGGGTGAAAGCCCTTTTCTTCCAGCACCGGAACGCCACGGAGCGAGGCACTCTCCGGGTAATAGGCCCAGTACTGGATGTACTTCGAAGAACCCTTCTCGACGACCCGGGTGAACAGGGTCACGGGCTCACCGGCCGTCGACTCGATGACTTCTCCATCCCCCGGACCTTCGGCGCACCAGGGGGACCGGCAGGTCCGGTAATCCACCGGCAGGCCGAGCATGTCCGGCCCGTACATGAGGGTCGGGGTCCCGGCCCGAACCAGTTCCGCGAGCTCGCTTCCATAGGCAGCATCTAGCGAGCCTTCGCCGGCGCATGAGCCGGAAAGCGAAGCTGCACAGAGCATCTTCGTGGACAGCGAATGGACGAAAGCAGCCCCGGGGATGCGAACCCCGGCAGTGAGCACGGCAGCCATCAGACAGGACAGGAACAGGACCAGCCCGAGCCATTCGACTGTTGCCTGGCCTTGGGTTGATCTGAGCCTCCCCACCATGCGGAGATCGTGGCGGGAAAGGGCTCACAGGTGTCCGAACGACCCGAGCGATTCGTTGACGGATGTGTGACGAAAGCCTCCGCCCGATCGGGATAGAGTCAGTTCATGGCTGATCGCAAACAAACCTCCTCGCCACCGCCCGCCGCCGACCGGAAAAACCCAGAGTGGAAATGGTGGGCATTCGGAGTCGCGGTCCTGTTGCTGCTGATCATCGTTCTGCAGAACTCGCAGGAAGTCGCGTTCAAGGTCCTCTTCATCGTTGACTCATCCGCACCGCTGGTGGTGCTGCTCCTGTTCGCTGCTCTGATCGGGGCCGTAATCGGCTACACCGCGCCGATCCTCCGCCGCCACCGACACAAGACCCGCCAGGAATACGGCAAGGACAAGTAGCCGCCGGTTGGCCGGCCCTCAGGGTTGATTTGCCGGGGCCAACCGCTTGCGTGTCACTTCAATCGCCTCGGGGTTCGAGTCGATCAGGACGTAGCGGCGACCCAGCGCCCGGCAGACAGCGCCGAGGGTGCCCGAGCCGCAGAAGGGGTCAAGGCAAAGGTCTCCGGACCGGGACGAGGCGGTCACGATGCGGCGCAGGATTCCCTCGGGCTTCTGAGTCGGATAACCGGTCTTCTCGGCCCCGTTGGTCGGGACGATCGTGTGCCACCAGACGTCGGTCGGGAGCTTCCCCCTTTCCGCCTTTTCCGGGGTGACCAGGCCGGGGGCCATATAAGGCTCCCGGTCCACCTCGGACGAGTCGAAGAAGTATCTGGCAGGGTCCTTCACGTAGACCAGGATCGTGTCGTGCTTGGACGGCCAGCGGCGCTTCGACTTTCCGCCGTAGTCATAGGCCCAGATGATCTCGTTGAGAAAGCATTCCCGGCCGAAGATCCCGTCCAGCAGCACCTTCACATAGTGGGACTCCCGGTAGTCGATGTGGAGGTAGAGGGTCCCGGTCTCGTCCAGAAGCCGGTGCATCTGCTCCAGTCGGGGAGCGATGAATTCCGTGAAGTCATCGAAACTGTCGACATACGAGGCTGCGCTGACCGCTTCCGAGCGATAGCGTCGCCCGCCGAATCCGGTGCGATCGCCTTGCTCGTCGGCGACCGTCCGTAACCGCTGTCGAGTCTGGGTCTGGCCGGTGTTGAAGGGAGGGTCGGCGTAGACCAGCTGAAACGATCCGTCACTGAACCCCGACATCAAGTCGAGGTTGTCTCCGAGCAGGATCTGATCTCTGTCCACGGAGAGAAAGCTAGATCACGGCGGGCCCGGATGGTTTCGGCGCCGGTTCGATGCGTAAATTCATGGGGTGACTGCCAGCAGCGATCTCCCCTATCCGCCGTTCGAACTTGCCGACCGGGTAATCAAGCTTCCCTCGGATGACCTCAATGGGTACATCCACTACGAGTTGCAGGGAAGCGACACCAGAGACCAGCTGGTCGGGATGCTGCCCGACGGGTACTCTTTCGAGGGCCGCAGCCTGCTCGATTTTGGCTGCGGAGCCGGGCGGACCCTGCGGCATTTCCACGACGAGGCGGGATCAGCGCGGGTGGTTGGTTGCGACATCGATCAGCGCAGCATCGACTGGCTGAACACGAACCTCTGCCCGCCGCTGGAGGCGGTCCGTTCGGAGGTCGACCCGCCGCTTGCTTTTGAAGACGCGAGCTTCGACTTCATCTGGGCGATTTCGGTCTTCACCCACCTTTCTGACAACTCGGTGCCCTGGCTGCTCGAGCTGAGAAGGCTCCTCAAGCCGGACGGCCTGCTGATGGCTTCCTACATGGGCGAGCACAACTCCGAAGACACGGCCGGCGAGCCCTGGGACGAAGACCGGGTCGGAATGAACGTACTCCGCCACAGCCAGGATTGGGATCTCGGCGGACCGATGGTGCTGATGTCCGACTGGTGGGTCGAAGAACACTGGGGCCGGGCTTTCGACATCCTCGACCGCAAGCCCTGCGGCGGCCAGACCTGGACCCTGATGCGCAAGAAGGAGGGCGAAATCACGCCCGAAGAGCTGATCAGTCCCGGAGAAGACCCCCGAGAGTTCAAAGCCCTCCACCACAACATCAAGCAGCTACAAAGAGAAATCGACGAACTGAAGGCGTGGAATGAAAGTCGGAAACCTGGCGCCAGTCTCAAGCGAGGAATCAGGAGACGCCTCCCGGGCGGGACTCGCAAGAACTGAAATGGGGTTCGAGTAGCCGCGGGTGCCGGCGGGCTTCCCCGCGGAACTCCCGCAGCAGCGCCCCCAAAGGCGCGCGCCTTGCGGCCGCGGGGATGCCCACCGGCACCCGCGGCGTGACCACTACCTACAGGTTGCCGAGCTCCGTGACGATGTCCTGAACGGTGCCCTTGGCGTCGCCGAAGACCATCGCCGTCTTTTCGTTGTAGAAGAGGTCGTTGTCGATGCCGGCGAAACCGGCGCTCATCGAAC
>JAUPTY010000154.1 GCA_030917845.1 Actinomycetota bacterium
CGAGGCCCCGGGCGGCGCCCGGGAAATCCGGTTCCTGAACATCATCGCCGCCGTCGCGATCCTCGACTTCCTGCTGCTGATCCCGCTGGTCTGGGCTTCACGCTGGTTCGCCGACAAGCACGAACTGGTTTCGGTCCTCGGGCCGATCCACGGCTTTTTCTTCGTGGTACTGGTCGGTCTCTGCGCCTACGGATCACTGCAGAAGTGGTGGGGCTGGTGGTTCCCGATCATCACCGTGCTCACCGGTGGCGCCATTGGCTCACTGATCGGTGACCTGATCGTCCGCCGGCAGCTCAAGGAGAAGACCGCATCATGAGCGCCACCGAAGCCGACTCCGCTCTGGCCGGAGTCACCTGGAATCTCGACGATCTGCTGGATGGAGACGCTTCCGACCCGGAGGCGGCGGTCGCCGCCCTGCTCGAAGAGTCAGACGAGGCCTCCGCGAAGTTCACCGCGGAATACGAGGGCAAGGTCGCCGAACTGGACGGCGAGGGCCTGATCGTCGCCATGACCAAACTGGCCGACATATCCGACCGGGCCGGCCGGGCGCTCAACTACGCGCATCTTCGCTTCGCGGCCGACACCGCTGACCCGGCCAATGGGGCCCTGCTTCAGATGGGATCGGAAAGGGCCACCCAGATCCAGACCCGGCTGCTCTTCTTCGACCTCGAATGGGCGGCCCTCGACGACGAGCAGGCCGAAGACCTGCTGGCCACCCCCGGACTCGAATTCTGCGCCCACCACCTTCGTGACGAGCGCAAGTACCGCGCCCATCTGCTCAGCGCCCCGGAGGAACGGATCGCGACCGAGCTTTCGCTGACCGGCGCCGGCGCCTGGTCCAGGCTCTTCGACGAGCTGACCTCGGCGATCCGGGTCGATCTGCCCGGGAGCGATGAACCGGTCAGCCTCGACATCGCACTTTCCGGCCTCCACAACCCCGACCGGGAAGTCCGGAAGGCGACCGCCGAAGCGGTTACCGAAGCGCTCGAACCCGGAATCCGGACCCGTGCCTACGTCTTCAACACGCTGCTCCAGGACAAGGCGACCAAAGACCGGCTGCGCAAGTACCCGCACTGGCTGGCCACCCGCAACCTCAGCAACGAAGCCTCTGACGAGTCGGTCCAGGCCCTGATCGAGGCCGTGAAGGGCCGCTACGACCTGGCGCGCTCCTGGTACCGGACCAAGGCGAAACTGCTTGAAGTGGATCGGCTGGCCGACTACGACCGCATGGCCGCGATCGCCACCGATGACGTGACGATCGAATGGGAGGAAGGACGTGAGATCGTCCAGAGCGCCTTCGACTCGCTGGCCCCCGAGGCTGGAGAGGTTGTCGGGCGGTTCTTCGAAGGACGCTGGATCGACGCGCCGCCGGCTCCGAACAAGCGCGGTGGCGCCTTCTCGGCCTCCACCGTTCCCTCGGTTCACCCCTACGTGATGCTCAACTACACCGATCGTCGCCGTGACGTGCTGACACTCGCCCACGAGCTCGGTCACGGCCTGCATCAGGCCCTGGCCGCGAAACAGGGCATCTTCCACCAGGACACCCCCCTGACCGTCGCAGAGACCGCTTCGGTCTTCGCCGAAGAGCTGGTCTTCGGCCGGCTGCTTGCCGCCGAGAAAGATCCCGCTTCGCGCCTCGGGCTGCTCTCGGAGTCCGTCGAGGGCCAGATCGCGACCATCTTCCGCCAGATCGCGATGAACCAGTTCGAGGATCAGGTCCACACGGCCCGCCGCGAGGAAGGCGAACTTTCGGTCGAACGGTTCGGTGAACTCTGGGCTGGGACCCAGGAAGACCTGCTCGGCGATTCGGTCGAGGTGACCGACGGCTACCGCGGCTGGTGGTCCTACGTCCCCCACTTCATTGGCTCGCCCGGATACGTGTACGCATACGCCTACGGCCAGCTGCTGGCCCTGTCCGTCTATCGGCTCTACGAAGAGCAGGGCGATGCGATCGTGCCGGGCTATCTCGAGATGCTCAGCGCCGGCGGTTCGAAGTCCCCAGAGCAACTCGGAGCACTGGTCGGGGTTGATCTGGGTGACCCCTCCTTCTGGGACAACGGTCTGGATCTGGTGGCAGGTCAGATCGAGGCGGCACAGGCAGCGGCTGAAGCGGTCCTTCAGACCCGAAGCCAGGGCTGAATCGGCATCTGACTCATCTGTTGCGCGGCTTCGGGATCCTGCAATTCCTGCAGGAGGGTGCGAAAACATTCACTACGGGGTATGGGACGTATACCCGGTGGTACCGAAGGAAACAGGGATGTCAGAGCAGCCGAAAAAACCAAGGGTTTCGCAGGAGGCACGACGTGCCGAAGTTATCGACGCCGCCCTGATCGAGTTCGGTCGCTACGGATACGCCGGAACCTCCACCTCGATGATCGCCGAGCGGGCCGGAATCAGGCAGCCGTACATCTACGCCCTGTTCGAAAACAAGCGCGACCTCTTTCTTTCCTGCCACACCGTCCTCAACGACCACATCCGGTCGACCTTCCGCGAAGTCGCCCTCCCCGATGACTCACCTTACGAGCGGCTGCGCAAGATGGGCCTCGCCTATCTGGGCCTGCTCCATGACGACGACAGGGCCCGCTGCCACCTCCATGTGTTCGCCGCGGCCGGCACCGACGACCTGAAAGAACCCGTTCGCGACGGCTTCAACCGGCTGTTCGAAGATGTCGTGGAAATCTCCGGCGCCTCCAGGCCCGAGGTCGCCCGTTTCTTCGCTTCCGGTGTCCTGCTAAACGCGATGACAGCCCTGGACGAGCCCTTTGAGATGATCAGTTACCTGCAAATCACCCCGGAAGATCAGCTTTGAGACGCATCATCCTCATCCTCGGCGCCCTGGTTGTCACTATCGCCATCGCAGGCATCCCGGGGCCCGCCACGCTCGCGTTCGGGCCCACGGTCGCCCAGGCCAAGTACCAGAAGACCAAGCCGGTCGGCTGGGGACCCCGCAGCAGCAGGGCCGCGGCGAAGCTGGTCAACCGAAACGGCTACGAGCCCCGGAAGATGAACTTCAAGGACAACCACAGAGTGCCTGGAAAGAAGCTACTGCGAGCCTGGCGCAAGCGTAGCGAGATGCCTTACAAGCGCTTCGTTGATGGCCGATTCAAGGGAACCACCGACGAGATCATCCAGTGGGCGGCGCTCAAATGGGGGATCGACACGAACACCATGCGGGCCACCGCAACCGTCGAGTCCTGGTGGGACATGGACACCCTTGGTGACAACGGAGATTCATTCGGGCTCTACCAGGTGCGTCGCCCCTACCACTGCTGGGGCAAGTGCAACATCGCCCGCCATTTCACCGCTTTCAACGCCGATTACTACGGGGCGATCATCCGTTCCTACTTCGACGGCAAGCAGACCTGGCTGAACACCGTGTCCGGCAACGGCAAGCGCTACCGGGCCGGTGACCTCCAGGGCAGCATGGGAGCCTGGTATTCAGGCCGCTGGTGGGGGCCGCCGGACCGGCCGGTCGAGCCTTACCTCCAGTGGATCGCCCAACGCAAGGCCGAGAAGATCTGGAAGCACCCGGACTTCATCGCCTACACCGGCAACTGACCCCTCCGGCAGGAAGCTTCAGCGCTTGCGGCGCAGGTTCGCGACGACCTTGCGGACGATCGCGTTACCGGAGTTCATCCGGATACTGACCGGGTACCTGACTCCGGTGCGGGCCCGCCAGGTGACGCGAACCCGGAAGGTGATGTTGCGGCTCGCGCCGGCCGGGAGCGAGCCGATCGTCCGGCAGCGGTTCCCTCCCAGACGCAGAGCGCGCTGATTCAGCCTTACGCAGACGTTGGTTGACTTCGACGCGGTTCCACCGGTGTTCGCAGCCCGGACCCTGAGCTGGATGACCTTGCCCTTCCGGGCGGAGGCGTTGCGCGGCTTCACGGTGAGGCTGTTCTGGGTCTTGTCCTGGCCGGTGCCGGCCAGATTGGTCTGTGACACGCCGGCATCGGAAGTGATCGTGACCAGCGCGGTCTTCTGGCCGGTCGAACCGGGGGTGAAGTTGACTTCGAACTGGCAGTTGTTGCCCGAACCAAACTCGCCGATGCATTCGTTGGCTCCGGAAAGGCTGTACTGCGAAGCGTTGGCCCCGGACAGGGTGATCCCGGTCACCTCAGCCGT
>JAUPTY010000155.1 GCA_030917845.1 Actinomycetota bacterium
GTCCGCGATACATACGGGTCGTCTCGAAGCTCCGGTCCATGCCCAGCGAATCAACCAACTCGATCGCCGCCCGGTTGGGCTGGGGAATGTCGAGTGCTACCGGCCCTTCGATCCCGTTGGCAAGGGTGAGGATCATCAGGCGGGCGAGGTCCGGCTCGGCGGTGAAGACGGGCCCGATCCTTTGTCCGGCGGTCGTTCGTCTGGAGGCGGCGAAACCGGTCACCTCTCTGCCGTCGAGGGTGACAACCGAGCCCCTGCCCTCACCGGAAACCCAGCCCCGGAGGAAATCGGGACGCGCACCGAAGAAGTGGCGCGCGTCGAACTCGACCAGCGCGTCGAAGTCAATGGAGGCGGCAGACTCGGTTAGGGCGGTCTCATCCGGGGCCGGGAGCCGGCTGGCGTCGATTGAGTATCGGGCGTTGCCGTAGGCGGGAACGAAGCCCTCCGAGGCGTAGGTCGAGACCTGATCGGGCACGGCGTCGAGACCCAGCGTCGTGCCGGCGAAACGCCCGAGGACATCGTCCCAGAGACGGCGGCCGAAGCCATGGCCACGAAAGCCAGGCTTCACGATGTAGAGACCGACGAATGCTGTTTCCGGGGAGCCGCGCACGACAGAAATCGTGGATACGGTCTCTCCGCCGGTGACACCTCTGTAATAGCCACCCGGGTCTGCCGCGAAGAACGGTCCCGCGTCACCAATCCCCGGTTGCCATCCCTCGGCTTCGGCCCAGGCCATGGCTTCGGTGACTCCCGCAAGGTCCATGGGCTCGATCCTCATCTCGCTCATGGCCCGAATGATCGCCGATTCGCTCCGCTCAGTCCTGGGCAACGGCCACTGTCCTGCCGGAGGCAGGCCCCCCGCCAGCCCCTCGAGGCTTGCGGGTGCCGACCATCCGGTAGACCAGAAGGGCCAGCGCGGGCAGTGAGGACAGGGCGACGGGCAGCCAGAGCCACACTTCGCCGATGTCTGTTCCGGCGCCAAAGGTGTGGGCCAGACCCAGCAGCCAGAACAGTGCAATGAACCTGTGGGCGACCCGCCACCCGGAGGGTCCGATCCACTTGCGCACGTAGTAGCTAAGACCGAGCAGGATCATGCCGTAGCCGGCGATGATGCCGACCCCCGTCCAGAAGGGCTGGTAATCCATCACGAATGGCACCGAGACCCCGACAAGTCCGGGGTCGAGCCACGGGTCGCCGATGAGCAGCAGTCCATGGGCGGCAATCAGGATGATCGTCGCCATTGAAAGGGCCTCGTGGACCGGTCGCAGCTCGAGCGTCTTGCGCAGCCGGGCAAACGGCATATTCCGACCAGCAAGCAATCCCGCGCTGACCGAAAAGCCGGCAAGCACGATTGCCGCGATGCCGGCGCCCCGGCTGAGAATCCAGAAAAGGTGAAGTCCGTTGCTCACCGGTTCGCCTCCTCAATCGGGCCGAGGGTCCGCATTCCGAAGTCTTCGCCCACAATCACGCCGCCGTCGGGCAACCATTCGGATGCCGCTTCCGGACCCGAAAGCAGCGCGGCCTTCGCCCGGAACTCCGCCTCTCCGGCGGTTTGAGCAATTGCGGTGACCTGAAGCAGACCCGTCTCGGCTGGTTCGCCGGTTCGGGGGTCGATCAGGTGATGCGAACGGCCGGAATCGCTTGCCCAGGATCTCCTGGTCACGCCGCTGGTCGCGACGGCTCCGGCGGGAGCCGTGAACTCGGCGATCACCCTGCCGGTGCCGTCGGGGGAAGTTATGTCGATGCGTCGGGGCGCCCCGTCACTGCCGCCAAACCTGAGGTCGCCCGCACAGACGACTCCCCAGTTATGGAAGCCATCAAGGTGCTCGGCGACCAGGTCGGCTGCGAGGCCCTTGCCGAGGCCACCCGAGTCGAGCCTGACGCCCGGTGGCCTCACGACCGATGAAGTGGTCCGGACCACTTTGACATCGGACCAGTCACCTGCCGAAGGCGCGGCCGCGGCGGAAGTCGAAGGCCTCGGAGCCAGCCTGTCGCCTGCGTCGGGATCGATTGACTCGACGTAGCCCGCGCGTTCGACCTGGTCGAGGAGGGTGGCGTCGACCAGTCCGCCGGTCTTTTCCCCGGCTTCGCGCACCAGCTCGGCGAACCGGATCATCAGTGCGCTTGCCGGAACCGAAGTGCGCGGGTCAGCGTTGAGCCGGCAAAGCTCGCTGCCAGGGTCAAAGCGGGTCAGCCGGTCATGAAGATCGTGGATGATCGCTTCCGCCTCGGAAATCGCCTGCTCCGATCCTTCGCCTGCGGCCTGGATTGCGATCTGGCCACCGAGCGACCTGAAGCTGCTTGAAGTCGCAACGGCGCTCATGACTGGCTGCTGGTCATCGGCGCGGGGTCCGAGCCGGAGAGAACCGAAGTGATCGAGCCGCCGCCATCTTCTTCCTCGTCGTCATCATCGTCGCTGAAGACGGAGAAGGCCCCGTCCACGATGGTGGCGCCGATGATGCTGGCGACACCGGAATCCTCGTCGCTGCGAGTGACCGAGGCGGTGGCGTTGGCGCTGGTGTTGGCGGTGGTGTTCGCGGCCTGCTGGTCGATCGAGCGGTACATGACCAGCCCGGTGAAAAGGGCCACCAGCATCACGGCACCGGTTGCGACTCGCCGGCGGATGTTGCTGATCCGCAGCCGCCGCGCCTGGATCTTTGCCTGTGCCAGTTCCTTCTTGCTTAGTTCTTCCATCATGGGTACAGCCTGAAGGGTTGGGGTTGGGCCTTCGTGAGATTGAGATGAGAGTTCTCTTATCTGCGGGAACCTCAAATGTGGAGCCTTAAATGAACCTGCCGGCCCTGGGGCCGGCAGGTTGATCGGTGCCTCTGTCTCGTCTAATCAGGACTGGCCGGATTCCATCGGGGCGGGCTGGTTCTGGCCGCCTGGGGGAGTCTGGTAGCCGGGGGGCATCATGCCCTGTTCGGATTCGTCGTCGTACTCGCCGCGATCATCATCGCCTTCGTGATCACCGTCGCCGTCTTCGTCGCCTTCGTGTTCACCGTCATCGCTTTCGTAACCGCCGTCGTCGTCGCCGTCATGGGACCCGCCGGGCCCGCCTCCATGAAAGCCGCCGGGGCCTCCACCTGGCATGCCGGGGGCTCCTCCGGGAGGCATTCCCGGCATTCCGGACTCACCGTCCGGCGCCGAGACCAACTCTGGCCGCCCGTCATCGGAGTCGTGGTCGTCCAGGGCGCCATAGAGGATCATGCCGCTGAAAAAGGCTGCCACCACGGCAGCACCCACCGCGATCCGCCGTCCCGTCCGTCCCAGGTTGAAAAAGCCTGACCGGGTCGGTTCATCGCTGTCGGCGGATGCCGAGGTCAGCGAAGGTGCCTCGTCATGACGTACCTCGGCTTCCTCCGCCGGCTCTTCCTGCCCGGCGGCGATCACTTCCGTGTCCTTCTCCGATTCCGTGCCGGCGGAACCGGCGCTCTCATCGGCGGCGGGTTCAGACGAACCCTCGGGGGTCGGCTTGTCACTTTCTTTTTCCGGGTTGTTCCGGTCTTCTGGAGTATCAGTCATGCCGGAACCCTCCAACCCGGACCTTTGGGCGGGATGAGAGCCGGGTGAGAGTTCTCTTATGTGGCGTTTTCAACCCCGATTCACAGCTACGATCGGCGGCAATGCGGATTCTCGTAGTTGAAGACGAACGGGCAATCGCCGATTTCATTTCCCGCGGACTCGAGTCCGAGGGATACGCCGTGACCTGGGTTGCGGACGGGATCGAAGGTGAAGCTCTGGCCCGGACCGGGCGGTTTGACCTGGTTCTCCTCGATGTCATGCTGCCCGGCAAGAACGGCCTCGACGTGCTCGGTTCGATTCGCCTTGAGGATCGCGAAACTCCGGTGATCCTCCTGACCGCCAAGGGCGAGGTTCCGGACCGGGTCGCCGGACTCGACGCCGGCGCGACCGACTACATCCCGAAGCCGTTCGCTTTCGAGGAACTGGTTGCGAGGATCCGGGCTCACCTGAGGACACCCGGACAGGGTGCATCGACCGAGTTGAGTGCCGGCGACATCGAGATGAACCTGCTCAAACGGACGGTCAGCCGGCAGGGCAACCAGGTGAACCTTTCCGCCAGGGAGTTCGACCTGCTCGCCTTCC
>JAUPTY010000156.1 GCA_030917845.1 Actinomycetota bacterium
GGCTCGATCCGCAGATGCTGGAGATCGTTCCCCCGGCGGTACGCGGTGGCCTGATGATGCTGCCGCCGGTCAAGCGGATCACCGACTCGGTGCTCGATGACCTCGGCATACCGCGCGAAGTTCTGGTTTACGTCAACTATCCGACCAAGTTCGACTGCACCAACACGCTCGAGGCTCTCGAAGGCACCGACATCGCGGTGCCACCGCTGGCTTCCTATGCCGACAAGCTCTGGGACTACTGGGAGCGCAACCTGGATCCGGACCTCTTCAAGGACCGTTCTCTGGGCGGCGCGATCGGTGGCAAGGTCGTGATGATCACCGGCGCCTCCTCGGGCATCGGCGAGGCAGCTGCGATGAAGGCCGCCCAGGCCGGGGCCAAGGTTCTGCTGGTCGCCCGCAGCCGCGACAAGCTGGAAGAGCTACAGACCCTGATCGCCGAGGAGGGTGGTGAGGCTTTCATCCACACCGCCGACCTCTCCGACACCGATGACATCGAGCGGATGGCCGACGAGGTGCTGGCCGAGCACGGTCACGTCGACATCCTGGTCAACAATGCCGGCCGCTCGATTCGCCGTTCGGTCGCTCTCTCGTATGACCGTTTCCACGATTACGAACGGACCATGCAGCTCAACTACTTCGGCTCGCTGAAGCTGATCCTGAAGCTGCTGCCGAGAATGCGGGAACGCAAGAGCGGTCACATCATCAACGTCAGTTCGATCGGCGTTCAGACCAACGCGCCGAGGTTCTCGGCCTACGTCGCATCGAAGGCGGCGCTGGATGCCTTCAGCCGCTGCATCGGCTCGGAGATCATCGATGACAAGTGCCACATCACGACGATCCACATGCCGCTGGTGCGTACCGCGATGATCGCCCCGACCAAGATGTATGACGCCTTCCCGGCAATCAGCCCGGACGAGGCGGCGGAGATGATCACTGACGCGATGATCCGCAAGCCGAAGAAGGTTGCGACCAGGCTCGGCAACTTCGGCGAGATGCTCTACACGATCTCGCCCAAGGCCTCGGACGCGATTCTCAACACCGGCTACAAGCTCTTCCCCGATTCGACGGCAGCGAAGGGCGAGAAGGACGGGGGCACCGACAAGGCGCCTTCGACCGAGGCAGTCGCCTTCGCCCACCTGCTGCGCGGCGTCCACTGGTAATGCCTGTGAGCGCCGACTGGTATAACCAGTTGGCGCTCACCGGTTGAACCGAAAGGATGTCCATGTCAGGGAATCGCAGACTGAAGCACTGGGGCTGGGGCTACGAGGACCAGCAGCGACCTCATGAGGAAGCGGTTGCCGCCTCAGCGGGAATCATTCCGATGCTCGGCTTCGGCCAGGAACCGGAGCGGCCGGTCGCACTGGACGAGGTTGAACTGAGGCAGTCCCGGCTCGATTCTCCGGGCGGGATCTTCACCGACGAAAAGCACGAGCGGACCGTCCATTCGCTTGGCAAGGCGTATCGGGACATCGTCCGCGGCTTCTACGGCCAGTTCGACAATCCGCCGGATCTGGTCGCCTTTCCGGAGGACGAAGCCGGCGTGGAGGAAGTCCTCCAGCGCGCAGCGGACTGGGGCGCGGCGGTGATCCCCTTCGGTGGTGGCACCTCGGTCTGTGGAGGCATCGAGCCCCGGCTCTCCGATCCCGACCGGCCGGTCGTTTCGCTTGACACCACCCGGATGAACCGGCTGCTCGAAGTGGACGAAACTTCGCTGGCCGCCCGGATCCAGGCCGGTGCCCGCGGACCCGAACTCGAGGAGCAACTCAAGGCCCGCGGCCTCACCCTTCGACATTTTCCGCAGTCCTTCGAATACGCAACCCTCGGCGGCTGGCTGGTCACCCGTGCCGGTGGGCACTTCGCGACCGGAGAAACCCACGTCGACGACCTGACCGAATCGATCCGCGCAATCACCCCGGCCGGCGAGTGGGAGAGCCGCCGCCTGCCCGGTTCCGGCGCCGGCCCTTCACCGGACCGGATGCTGCTCGGCTCGGAGGGAATCCTCGGGGTCGTGACCGAGGCCTGGATGCGGGTCCGCCCGCGACCGGATTTCAAGGCGACCGCCACGGTCGAATTCCCGCCCGGCGACCGCGGCTTCTCGGAAGCTGCCACCGGAGCCGTCCGGCTGATCGCCCAGTCGCGGTTGATGCCGAGCAACCTGCGGCTGATCGATTCATCCGAGGCCCGGACCACGATGGCCGGTGATGGCTCGGCGACCCTCCTGATCATCGGCTTCGAATCTTCGGGCCAGCCGGTCGATGACCGGATGGACCAGGCGGTGGCAATCGCCGTCGCTGAGGGCGGAAGGGTCGCTTCGCAGAGTACTTCGGCACCAACGACCGGTCAGAGCGAACCGGGTGGTAGCGGCAACGCCGGTCAAGCGAACACCGACGAGGCCGGGTCGGACAAGTGGCGCTCCGCTTTCCTCATGGCCCCGTACATGCGTGACACCTTCGTCGCCTGCGGCGTGATCGCCGAAACCTTCGAGACGGCCATCACCTGGGACCGCTTCGCGGACTACCACCGAAACGTGATCGAAGCGACCAGGAAGTCAGTGGCCGAAGTGACCGGAGCCCCGTCAGAAGGCGAAGGCGCCCCCAGGGTGAGCTGCCGGCTGACCCACGTCTACCCGGATGGTGCCGCCCCGTACTTCACGGTCCTCGCCCCGGCAAAACGAGGCAGCGAAGTCGCCCAGTGGGACGAGATCAAGGCCGCCGCCTCCGAAGCGATCGAACAAAACGGCGGCACGATCACCCACCATCACGCGGTAGGCCGGGACCACCGCCCCTGGTACGACCAACAGCGCCCCGACCAGTTCGCCGCCGCCCTCAAAGCCGCCAAGTCAGCAGTCGACCCCGACAACCTCCTGAACCCCGGAGTCCTGATCGACTAACTGGTCGATGAGATTGAAGTTACCTGCGCTATTCGCCGGTAACTTCAATCTCACCGGGTTCAGCACGAGAATCTCACCGGGTTCAGCACGAGACGATCAGGATCAGTCCAGGGCGGCGGCGTAGAGGTTGGCCAGTTCCTGGCGGGTCTGGTCGAGGGGTTTGACTGACTTTTCGGTTCGGCTGAGGATGATCGCCCCTTCGATCGCCGAGATCGCGAGGGTGGCGAGGGAACTGGCTCGCTGCCTGGCCACGCCCGAACCGACCAGGGAGGCCGTCAGGCTCTCCTGGATCTGGCTGAAGGCACGGGCAGCCGGGACCGACGCTTCTTCCTTGGCTCCGGCCACGGCAGCGGCCATCAGGGGGCAGCCTTCGCGGAAGTTGGTGCGTTCGAGTTCCCGCATGTAGAAACGGGCGAAGCGGTCGACCATCTCGGCCGGGCCGTCTTCGCTCCGCTGGAAGTTGGCGGCTACATAACCGCCGGCAGATTCGATCGCCTCGGAAACCAGCTGCTTCTTGCCGCCGGGGAAGTGGTGGTAGACCGAACCCCGGGGGGCGCCGCTCGCCTCGAGCACGTCAGCAAACGATGTGTCGCCGACTCCGCGCTCGCGGAAGAGCGCGATCGCCGAGCCAAGCATCGCCTCCCGGGTTCCGGTTGCCATCAGTTCAGATTCCTTCCAGAGTCCTGCGTTGGCGCTTTCGCCGGTTCAGGCGCTGGCTGTGGCGGCTTCGCGCTGGGCCTTGGCGATCTCGACCAGCTGCTTGTAGTGAATGACGTTGCCACCGGCACCCCAGCCACCGTCGACCACGTCGCGACAGAGGACCCAGACCTTGAGGGCATCCTCGTCGCCGATCCCGAAGGCATCGCGGATCGCGGCAGTCCCGGCTTCGATCATCTGGGCCCGGCGATCGTCATCCAGCGCGCCTTCCGGGGTGATCACATCGAGCTTCACGACCCCGGCCCCCGGCTTGTCACCGGCGTAGACGAGTTCGGCCGGCCGCTCGTTCACGAGGACCCAGGTGACACCGCGAAAGAACTCGGTGTTCGGAGCTCCCTCGGCCTTGAGCAGCCCGGTGGTCAAGGTCTCGACCAGCTGGTCGCGGGCTTCGGGCGTGATCGCCCCTTCCTGGTAAGTCAGTTCCATCAACGGCATGTGTTTCTCCTTGATTCCGGTTCGACTATGCAGGTATGCATAACCGATCGGCTTC
>JAUPTY010000157.1 GCA_030917845.1 Actinomycetota bacterium
CGGTGACCGGTCTGCCATCGAGTTCGATCCGCGCAACTCTCGGCCGCCCCGGCGAGGAAAGAACCAGATAGACCCGCCTGGCGTTGAAGTTGACGGCAATCTTCCCGCCCTCGGACATCGCCTCATCGGGTCCGAGGTTCCAGCGGCCTCCGAAGGCCAGCCAGTCCGGCCTCGGTTTCTTCAAGGCTCCGAAGTCCCTGACCCCGGGGAGCAGGATTCCGTTTTCGAAACGGTCTGCCCGGGTCGTGCCGAGGTAACTCTCGGGGGTCAGGGTGGCGTAGTTCACCTTGATTCCCGAGGCGCCGGTCCTGCCCGCGCCGGGACGCCGACCCGCGTCAGCCAGGAGTTCCCGGATCACTTCCTCGCTTTGCTCGTAATCGCCCTCCCCGAAATGGGCGAAACGGACCTGACCGCTGGCATCGATGAAGTACTTGGCGGGCCAGTACTGATTCGCGTAGGAGTTCCAGACCGCGTAGTCGTTGTCCTGGACGACCGGGTATTTGATCCCGGCCCGCTCGATCGCATCTTCGACGTTGCCGGCATCCCGCTCGAAGGGGAACTCCGGCGTGTGAACCCCGATGATGGTCAGCCCCTTGTCGGCGTAACGGTCGTACATCGCGTTTAGCCAGGGCTGGGTGCGGATGCAGTTGATGCAGGTGTAGGTCCAGAAGTCGATCAGCACCACCCGGCCACGCAGCTCGGCCATGGTCAGGGGGCGGTCCCCCGGTGTGTTGAACCACTGCCCGGTTCCTTGGAACTCGGGGGCCGGAGCGATCACCGGCAGGTCTGACGCTCTGCTCTCTCCGTCCTGGACGGCAGCGGCACCGGAAGCGATCTGCGTCGCCTCTTCGGAGAAATGGCCGGATCTGAGTTCGGCCAGACGCTCGATCGAGGCGTCGCTCGACTCCAGATCCCTGGTCGGGTTGACCACTACCGCCGGCAGGTCATCGGCGATCCAGGTCTGAAACTTCAGGTCCCACTGGGCCGCCATCACCAGACCGAACACGATCATCACCACACCGGTCGCCGCCTGGATCCACCCTGCCTTCCGGGCCAGCGGGTTGATCAGCTTCCGGCCCCCGATCATCAACAGGTAGAGCACCAGGGCCGAACCGAGGGCGTAGGCGAAGGCGATCGCCAGGCGGTCAACATTGAAGTCCTGGGTCGCCGAGACGGTGATCACGCTGGCCAGAATCGGACCGGCGCAGGGCGCGTAAACCAGCCCGAGGCTCGCCCCGACCAGAGTGCCGGACCAGAATCCGTCACCGCCAGACTTCGGGGTGAATCGCGCGGTGAAGCGGCTGACCCAGGCCTCAAGGCGCGATGAGAGTGCGGGCAGAAGCAGGACCAGGCCGAAGCCGATCAGCACCGCGATCGCGAGGTTGCGAATCAGGTCATCCGGCAGCCCGAGGGCGTCGATCACATAAACGAGAGCCACAGTGGCGAAGGTGAAAGAAGCGACCAGCCCGGCCACGATCCCGGCCGGACGGCGCCTGCCACCCGTCGCCCCGGCTGACAGCGCCACCGGCAATACCGGCAGCACGCAGGGTGAGACGGCAGTCGCGGCACCGGCGACGAAACCGAAGATGATCAGCAGGAACATTGAAGAAGATTCGCAAACGAAGCCCCTCTGGATCAATCAGGTGACCCCTCAACAAAGGTTCCTGGTCAACCTGAATCAGGTTTTCGGCCGTTCACGCCGGAACTTGTCCGCCCCATTAGGGTTGTAATCAACATGTCGATCACGCGCGATTACTCAAGCCTGACCCGTAAATACGCCAAGTTCTCCATTACCGGAGTGCTCGCAGTGCTGGCGCTCGTCGTCCTGGTCATCGGGGGCAAGCCCGATTCCGCCCAGGCCGCGCCACTCAACTGCCCGAAGTTCCGGGTCGTGCATAACGACAAGATCGGCAATGTCTCCTTCCCGGCCGGCTTCTACAACGTCACCGTGCTCAACAGCGCGAAGCTGACCTGTGCCCAGTCGACCAAGCTCTTCCAGGAGTTCCTCCAGGACTGGGATGGCCACCTGCGCAGCCCCTGGATCCTCAGGCAGAACGGCAACAATCGCGTTTTCCGCGCCGGCGCCGGCTCTGACAAGGGCTTCCGCGCCACCCCCTCGAACTCCGGCGGTGGAGGAGGCGGTGGCAACTCGGGCCGTTCCTGCCCCGGTTACTTCACCGTCCTTCACAACGACTCGATCGGCAGCTTCAAGGTTCCGCGTGGCAAGTACCGCATCACCCTGATCGACCCGGCCAAGATGAACTGCACACAGGCGGTCAAGCGGTTCCAGGAGTTCCTGCTCGACTTCGACGGCCGTCTGCCCTACCCGTGGAAGCTGAACCAGAACCTGGGGATCTTCTACAAGAGCACCGCCGGCCGGACCGGATTCAAGATCAACAAGGCCTACGACCCCTCACCGAGCCCGAAGCCTGACCCCAGCTATGCCCGCTGCCCCGCGACCTTCCGCGTGCTGAACAACGACCGGATCGGCGCGCTCTACCTGCCGCGTGGCCCGTACTACATCTACGTGGTCAACAAACTGAGCTGCGGCCAGGCCTCCAACCTGTTCCGCAACTTCCTGCAGCGGACTGATGGCCGCCTGCCTTCGCCGTGGCGACTGAATGTGGCCAAGGCCAAGTTCAACACTGGCGCCGGCGGCCCCGCCTTCCGCGTTCAGAAGGCTTAACTGCAGTCGCGCCGGTCTTCGCCGGCGCTCCACATGAAACCCGACCCGCCCACTCGAAGCAACAAGTAGTTGGGCGGGGCTCAGGTTGAAGGCCGTCCGGCAAACGGGCGAACGTCTCGCCCTCTCTGCGGGAGGGTTCAGTGCAGATGCTGGCCCGTGCGCACCTGGAGATCGAGGCTAACCAGAGTGTCCGGGTTGTCGATTGCGAGATTGGCGATCCTAAGCAAAGTGTCAGGATCGAGTTCAAGGTGGCCCGCCACGGAATTCAGCTTGTTGCTCAGACCGCTGGCTGCTGAGAGAACTTCGATCGCAACCGGCCGCCCGCCGAGGTACTCGATAATCGGCCCGGCCGGAATGGACTCGCCTTTGGTCGGCTCCGTGGCCCGCTCAAGCTCGATGACCAGGAGGTCAGCTTCTTTTTCGTATTCGGCTCTCAAGGTTTTCTCCTGTCAAACAGAGTAATCACAAAGTCAGAGTCGTCAAGCGCAATCACCACCCGGACCGGCATCCCCCGCACCACCACAACGTGGATCGGATTCCCATCGACATCCTCGACGATTTTCCGTCCCAGCCCAATCGCGAATTCGAGCTCGGGAAGACTGACCCCGAGACTGCGCGCCTTGTTCTTTGCATGTCGGCTGAATCTCATACCTGGTGGGACAAGGTTCAAACCACTCAAGTTCGCCCCCTACGGGGCCCAAGCTGAAGTCGCTACGAGCGGTCGGCGCGGATCACGGCGATTGGGCCGGGGCCCTGGCTGATTGGCCGGGGCTTGAGGCCTGCGGCTTCAATCCATTCGCCAATCTCGGCTTCGCTCCAGGTCCAGCCGCCCTCGTTTTCGATCACCATCATCGGGGTGAACTTGGCGACCCCATCGGGGCTGGTCCGGCCTTCGTCGATCACCCACTCGTAGATCACCAGTGAGGCGCCCGGGGCGAGCAGGCCCGCTGCTTCGCTGACGATGCGGGCGTTCTCTTCGGCCGGGTGGTCGTGAAGGATGTTGGAGATCAGTATGTAATCCCACTCTTCTTCGTCCGGCCGCCCGAAACGGGGCTGGTCTATGTCGCCGGCGACGAAGGCCAGTTCCGGATGGCGTTCCCTGAGGACAGGTTCGGCACCCGGCAGGTCGAGGACGGTTGCCTCCAGGCCATCGACTGCTTTGACCAGATTCGCCGCATGGGAGCCAGCCCCGCCGCCAACGTCAAGCAGGCGCCCGCCCTGCTCCAGCCCGGCGAGGCCGGGGAGGTCACCGCCGTAGAGGCGGCAAAGGTCATCAAGGGCGCGGAGAAAGTCATGGGCCTGGTCCGGGTCGTTCTCCAGCCGCTCGCGCCAGGCGCCAGTCTGGGCGTGGCCGGTCTTCACTGCGTCAGGCATCTTCGCCCAGAGCT
>JAUPTY010000158.1 GCA_030917845.1 Actinomycetota bacterium
GCCGATTCGGACAAGATCCGCAACGAGGTAATCCGCATGCTTTCCGGCCCCGGCGGTCGTCGCCCCGGCCAGAGCGGCAGTGGCGGCTCAACGTCTTCCGCCCCGGGCGAGGGCGGCAAGAAGTCCTCGAAGCTGCTCGATCAGTTCGGTCGCAACCTGACCAAGCTGGCCGAGGACGGCAAGCTGGATCCTGTGGTTGGCCGGGAGACCGAGATCGAACGGATCATGCAGATCCTTTCCCGCCGCACCAAGAACAACCCGGTCCTGCTGGGCGAGCCCGGGGTCGGCAAGACCGCGGTGGTCGAAGGCCTGGCCTCGCGGATCATCAAGGGCGAAGTGCCCGAGATGCTGCGCAACAAGCAGATCTACACGCTGGACCTGGCCGCCCTGGTTGCCGGTTCCAAGTACCGCGGTGAGTTCGAGGAACGCCTCAAGAAGGTGATGAAGGAGATCGCGCAGCGCGGCGACATCGTCCTGTTCATCGATGAGATCCACAACCTGGTCGGCGCCGGTGCCGCCGAAGGCGCAATCGACGCTGCTTCGATTCTGAAGCCTGCCCTGGCCCGCGGCGAGATCCAGACGATTGGCGCAACCACGCTCGACGAGTACCGCAAGTACCTGGAGCGCGACTCGGCCCTGGAACGCCGCTTCCAGCAGATCCGGGTCGACCAGCCGACCCCCGAGCAGACCGTGAAGATCCTCGAGGGTCTGCGCGAACGCTACGAACAGCACCACAAGGTCCAGATTTCCGACGACGCGCTCGAGGCAGCCGCCGAACTGGCCGACCGCTACATCTCTGATCGCTTCCTTCCGGACAAGGCAATCGACTTGATTGACGAGGCCGCCTCACGGATGCGGATCAAGTCGATGACCGCTCCGCCGGTCTACCGCGACCTCGAAGAAGAAATCGAGACGGCCCGGCGCGAGAAGGAAGCCGCAATCGAGGCCCAGGAATTCGAGAAGGCAGCCAACCTGCGAGACACCGAACGTCAGCTCACCACCCGCAAGCGCCAGCTTGAAGAGGAGTGGGCCGATGGCGAAGAAGGTGAACGTCCGGTCCTCGGCGAGGAAGAGATCGCTGACATCGTTTCGATGTGGACCGGCATCCCGGTCTTCAAGCTGACCGAAGCCGAAACCAAGAAGCTGATCCAGATGGAGGGCGAACTCCACAAGCGTGTGATCGGCCAGGAAGCAGCGATCGAAGCCGTTTCCAAGGCGATCCGGCGCTCCCGTGCCGGGATCAAGGATCCGAAGCGTCCCGCTGGCTCATTCGTCTTCCTCGGTCCCTCGGGCGTCGGCAAGACCGAACTCGCCCGCACCCTCGCCGAGTTCCTGTTCGGCGACGAAGAGTCGATGGTCCGAATCGACATGTCGGAATACATGGAGAAGCATGCGGTAAGCCGACTGGTCGGATCACCTCCCGGATACGTCGGTTATGACGAGGGTGGCCAGCTGACCGAGGCCGTTCGTCGCAAGCCGTACTCGGTGCTGCTGCTCGACGAGATCGAAAAGGCCCATCCGGATGTCTTCAACATCCTGCTCCAGATTCTGGAGGACGGCCGCCTGACCGATTCGCAGGGACGCACGGTGGACTTCCGCAACGCAATCATCATCATGACCTCGAATATCGGGGCCAACGAGATCGCCCGCAACCAGGGCATCGGGTTCACGGTCTCCGACGACACGGGCATCACCTATGACGACATGAAGGGCCGCATCATGAGCGAGCTCCGCAAGGTCTTCAGGCCGGAGTTCCTCAACCGGATCGACGAAGTGATCGTCTTCCACAAGCTCAGCCGCGACGAAGTGCGCGAGATCATCGAGCTGATGCTGGCCCGGGTCCGCAACCAGGTTGCCGATCACGAACTTATGCTGGAGCTCGACAACGGTGCCAAAGACTTCCTGGCCGAAAAGGGCTGGGATCCGTCCATGGGTGCCCGTCCGCTCCGTCGTGCGATCCAGCGCTACATCGAGGATCCTCTGGCTGACGAAGTGCTGAAGGCCGGCGGCGGGGATTCGGTTGCCGGGTCTCTGGTCACGGTCAAGCGCAACGAAGACAGCGAAGACGAAAGCAATCCGCTCCTGCTCAAGATCACCAAGCCCCGTCGCAAGAAGAAGAAGGCGGAAGACGAGCCGGAGAAGGTCGGCGTGGCAGCTGGTTCAACCGAGTCGGCACCGGCCGATCCGCCGGTCGGCAAGCCCGGCGAGGGTGACGGCCCCGCTGCGGAAACCGCCGCCGAGTAACGCTGCTCCGACCCGGTTCGGATTGCCGTCAGGGCCGGTCACCGCGACACTGACGTGTTACCGGTGTTCTTACGGCTAGACTGACCCGGTACTTCTAGGGATGGAGAGTTCTTTGCGCGAAAGCCGTGCACATTTCGGATCGACCAGAGGCGCACTCGCGGCGCTTGCTCTGGCCTTCCTGATTCTGCTTCTGCCGTCTTCGGCAACCGCTGACTGGAACACCACCCAGGTGGTGTCCGGTGCCGGCACGAGCACGAGCCAGACCCGTATCGCCGGTGGTACCGACGGCAGCGCCTGGGTCGTCTGGAAGCGGAATGTGGGCGGCTTTGACGTGATCCAGGGGACCAAAGTCGCCCTGGACGGCACCCAGGGTCCGATCATCACGCTCTCCGGCCCCACTCTGCAGGCCACCGACCCGGTGATCGCCACCCGGGCCGACGGATCCGCAATGGTCGGCTGGCTGAACACCGCTGCCATCGATGACACGGTTCACACGGTCAGCATTACGGCCGATGGTACGGTCGGACCCATTACGACCCGTTCGACAGTCGGTCCGGTAGGTCAGCCCGCTGCAGACATTTCGATCGCCCTCGGACACGATGGCACCGCGGCGCTGGCCTGGCGCAAGTTCAATGGCGTGAGCTGGGTCATCCAGGCCGTCAAGGTCGCCGCCGACGGCACCTCCGGCACGATCCACGATCTCTCCGACCCCGCGAGTTCGGCCAGCGCTCCCGATATCGCAGCGACTCCCGGAGCGGTTCCGCCGGCCGTGTCAACCCCTCCGTCATTCCGTGCGGTGTGGTCGGGCGGCACCGGTGTGGACGGCAACGTCTTCTCCCGTCAGATCAACCCCGACGACACCCTCACTGACCTCTTCCAGGCGCTGTTTCCGCCCGAGAGCGGAGGGGTCGGTACCGGTGGCGATCCCCACGACGTCCAGATCGCCTATGAACCTGACGGCGCAGTGGACATCATGTGGGTCAGGGAACGTGAAGGTCAGACGACAGCCGATCCGCCGGTCGTCTACTACAACGACGCGATCGAGTGGATTCGCGGGATCGCGGGAACCGTGTTCTCGGCCGGAGTGCCGCAGTTCATCAACACGGTCACCCCGGTACTTCCCGAAGAGGAATACAACGTGACCACCCTCGACCTGAACCAGCCCTTCGGGAACCGACCCGTTCTGGCCTGGGTCCACGCGCTGAACGGCGGTGGCTACAGGATCGATACGTCACAGATTGTCCGGAACGGTCAGCTGCAGGGTTGGGCCACGCCGGCCGGTGAATCGCTGACCGAATTCAACCGCCCGGTGATCGCCGCCAACAACTCCGGGGTCGGGGCTCTCGGATGGGGCGTGCCCTCGGTGGTTCCGGGACAGTCCAATTCCCAGTGGGCTCGCTTCTCGACCACCTCTTTCCTCGATCCGTTCACGCCGACCGATACCTACTCGCAGGACACCGGTTTCGTGATCGCCAATACGGGTGAAACCATGGCCGCCTACACCGGCGTCGACGCCGGCCTCGTGGGCAGCTCGAAGGTCGTCACCTTCACCCGACCCGGGATCACCGTGAGCCCCGGTCAGCATGTTTACGGCAAGGTCAGGATCGGTCGCAAGTCAACCCGCTTCATCTCGATCCGGAGCAGCGGCGAGACCACGGCTGAGGTGACCGGGATCACCCTGTCCGGGGCCAACGCTTCGCAGTACAGCCTTTCCGGAGCCAACGAATGCATCGGCGAGTTTGGTTCGGGCAACAACTGCCAGTTCGAAGTCAACTTCACCC
>JAUPTY010000159.1 GCA_030917845.1 Actinomycetota bacterium
ACCCTTGCCAACGGGATCGAAGGGCCGGTAGCACTCGACATTCCCCAGCCCAACCGGGCGGCGATCGAGTTGGTTGATTCGCTGGGCATGGACCGGAGCTTCGAGACGACCCGTATGTATCGCGGACTTGCTCCCCGGCCCCCGCTCGAACAGATCTTCGGGATCACCTCTCTCGAGCTCGGTTGAGCCGGGATTAGCACCTTTGAGGTGAATTCACACAAACACGGGAGTCTTCCAGGTCGCAGGCTTTAGAGTCGCTTGTTCATGAATCCGCAAGGGACTGTGGGGCCCAGATAGAAACTTCGACTGCAAGCGAGTTCGCGGTCCCGGAGGACTTTGCGACAGCGGTCTCGGACCGGCGGGGCTGGAAGCTCTACCAGACGGTGCGTCTCATGCTGAGACCGCTGAGGTGGTGGGCCCGGGTGAGCGCCAAAGGGCTGGAGAACCTGCCCCTGAATGGTGCTGCCCTGATCGTCTCCAATCATGATTCCTGGCTCGATCCTCTGGCGATTATCGAAGCGATGATGTGGCGAGAACGTCAGCTCCGCTTTCTCGCCAAGCATTCCCTGTGGAAGTTCCGGCCGCTCGCCTGGATTCTCGACCAGGCTGACCAGATCCCGATCCGCCGGGGCGAAGGCGACACCGCCGCACTCGAGGCCGCAGTCGATGCAATTGGCCGCGGGGAAATGATCGGCGTGTTCCCCGAAGGCACCCTTTCCCGGGGCACCAACCTCCGCGCGCGCCGTGGTGTTTCCCGACTGGCCCGGGCCTGCCCCGGGGTCCCGGTGGTCCTGATCGCCGTCTCCGGTGGCACCGACCTGAAGCGCTTTCCCAAGCGCCCCCGGGTCGTGGTCGAGTTCTTTGAACCGGCCGGCGGTCAGCCCCGCCCGGGCGAGGACGATCAGGAACTTTCCCAGCGGCTGCTGGACGAGATCCGGGCCAAGGTCCCCCGGACCCGCTGAACTCAGCGGCGGGCGGTGAACTTCGAGAAGCCGGTTCCGGGGTCGGCCGAACAGCCGTCACCGAAAGAGATGCCCAGATTGCCTCTGGTCGTCTTCGCCTTCTGATCAGTCACGCCGGTGATGAAAACGGCGACCTGCTTGTCAAGAGTGGCCTGGCTGCGTCCGGAGAAGTAGACATGGCCCTGCTTGCCCGGGTCGAACGGGTTGCTCCGCTTCTCGATCTTCATCCGCCCTACCTTGCCACTGATCTTGCCGTCCGGCGTGTCACCGAAGCAGGAGAAGCTAAGGCGGCGGAACTCGAAGCTGGTCACCGGAAAGGGCTGCCGCCGAGACGCTGGATCTTGACGATCAGCTTTGAGCCGGGATGCCCCTGAAGCAAGGGCTTGGGGATCGGCAGCGTGGGTCAGACGGGAATAGCCGTCCGGTCGAGTCCGCCGCCGATGTTCCTGATCAGGATCCGGGAGATGACGAAGTCGAGTCCAGGCAATGCGGTGCCGATCTCGATCCTCCACTCCATCCGGGTTCCGTCTCCGGCCGGGGAGAAAGTGACGACACCCAGATGGTGGTTAAGCGGGGTTCCCTTGGTGACCTTGTACTCGATCAGTTTGTCCGGGACAAACGCGGTGATCGTTTCCTCGAAGGCAGGCACCGGACCGGGCGGATTCAGCCGCCGGGACGAACCGACACCATTCTGTGATCCGTCATCACCGTCACTCAGGCGGATGACTTCGGCGCCGAGAATGCCGCCGAGGTTTTCGTGCTCGGCGAAATAGCCGAAGACCCGGTCCGGGGGGAGGTCGAAATCCTTGACGAAGCGCATGCGCTGCATGTCAGGGCCTCATCTCGTAGCCACCGGCAAGGGCGCGGGTCTTCTCCCAGACCGAGTTGAACCGATCCTGATCGACGACCGGCTTGGTGATCACGCCTCGCGCCCACTCCTGCTGCGCTTCGGTCGAGGAGGTCTTGCCGTGAAGTTCCGCCGCGTAGGCCGAGAAGTCCCGGATCAGCACGTCGAAGATCTGGTCGAGGGTGTCCTCCGGCAGGCCGATCAGAGCGGCCTGTTCGCAGATCAGCTGGCCGTAGGGAATCAGGGTGAAAAGTTCCCCCAGGGTGAGCAGGTAGTCGAGGTCCTTCTGCTGCGACTCGTCGGGGCCGGCATCAACCAGGAACTGCTTGAACGATTCCGCCAGCTCGGTGAAGCGGGCCACATTCGGCACGTCGGCGAAGACCTCGAACGCATCCTGCCAGGGGCTGAAGCGGATCTTCCCGAGACCGCGGGCCGGGCCCTGTTCGAACAGGAACTCGTCATCGCCCGGATCCTGCATCCGCGGCGGAGCGGCGAGGTCGGGGTCGGCGTTGAACAGGTACGAGCCCATGAACTTGAGGACGAGAGCCATGTTGACGTGAACCGTGCCTTCGAGCTTGGGCAGGGCGCGAATGTCGCGGGCAGCCATCTCGAACCACATGTCCCGTTCGAAGCCCTTCGCCGCGATCACATCCCAGAGCAGGTCGACGACCCTTTCGCCCTCGGTAGTCACCTTCATTTTGGTCAGCGGATTGAAGAGTAGGTAGCGCCGGTCCTCGAGCGAGGCGGTGCGGAAATAGTCGATCGAGCGGTAGGCGAAGAGTTTCATCGCAACCAGACGGGCGAAAGCGTCGGTGAAGGCCTGGCTCACATGCGGGAAGTCGGTCACCTTCATGCCGTAGAGGACCCTCGAGTCGGCGTGGGTGATCGCCTCCCAGAAAGCGTGCTCGCAGATCCCGATCGAAGCGAAACCGAGGTTGAACTTGCCGATGTTGACCGTGTTCAGGGCGGCATCAAAAGCGGCCGGCCCGGTGTGGAGGATGTCCGCCGATTCGACCGGATAGGCGTTCAGGTTGAACTGGGAGACGTAGCTCTGCGAGTTGACCACGTTGCGGACCAGCTCGTAGTTCGAGTGGGTCGAGCTGGCGGCGAAGAAGGCATACCCGTCGGCGCCCTCGATTCCGTCGACCCGGCCGAAGACCGAAACCATCGCCGCCTTGTTGCCGTTGCCGATGTAGTACTTGCCACCGGTCGCCGTGTAGGTCTGCCCCGCCCCGTCGTCGCCGGCCGGGGTCAGCACCATGTCAGTCGAGTAGATGTCGGCACCGTGGGCCCGCTCGGAAAGGCCGAAAGCGAAGATCGAGCCTTTGGCAAGCTCGTCGGCCGCCTTCTTCCTGGCGGCTTCGTTTTCGGACTGGAAGATCGGGCCGAGACCGAGAATCGAGACCTGCCACGTGTACCAGTAGGCCAGTCCGTAAAAGGCCGAGAGCTCGTTGAATTCGCAGATCCTTGTGGTGTCCCAGCGCCGTTCCGGATCCCCCTCGCCGTCACGGGCCGGGGTAAGAAAGGACTTGAAGATGCCGAGGTCGGCCTGCATCTCGAGGAACTCCGCGTACCAGTGGTTCTGCCGGTCATCGTCCTTGAGGGCCTTCTTGCCGCGATTCTCGAACCACTCGATCATCGACTTCAACCGCTTCTGGTCAGCCTCATCAAGATGGGGTGCCGACCAGTTGGACGGGTTGAGGATCAGACCGTCACCGGGGGTGCCAGGCTGGATCGCGGTGACTGCAGCTTTGGGACTCGCGTTGGGCTCCATGCCCTGATCCTATGCCGGGCCGACCGTTGCCACGATCGCGGGGGCCGGATTCTTGAAGTTCAAGTGGGAGAATCACGGGACCATGAAGCAGACGACACTTGCCTGGGGACTTGTCGCGATCATTGCGGGCTTCGCTTTTCTGCCGGGAACTTCCCTGGCCGCCGACCCGGATTCGGGCGTAGCCGCGAAGAAACGGGTGATGCTGCGGGTGGTCGTGCTCGGCCTGCCAGGGCAAGGGAAGCCGATGGTGACCGCCTCGCAGATCTCCTATCCCGGCGGCAGCAGTTACCGGCGCTTCCTGACCCAGGAGGAGTACGGGCAGCAGTTCGGTGCCTCTCCAAAAGTGCGGCAGAAGGTGATGAGCCTGAAGAACCGGCGCGGGGTCCGGCAGGTCAGCCTGAATCCGACCGGCACCGCCGCAATCGTGGTGATGACCCCGG
>JAUPTY010000160.1 GCA_030917845.1 Actinomycetota bacterium
GATCATCCCCCGGGGTGCCCTGGACCGTGGCGGGCTCGCCGTCGCAGCTCAGGCGCTTGCCCTTTCCACCCTGGAACCGGGACAAAGTGAACCTGAGGTTCTCGGCTGCGCCGCCAGTTGCCCCGACGATTGTCCTGCCTGAGCCGTCGACCAGCAATCTTCCGGAGAGCATCCCGATCCGCCGTTCCAGCAACGAGAACTTGACGAAAGGACCGATCTTCCGTGCCGCCAGGCCGTCGTTCGAGAAGGTCGGGTCGGGCATTCCATCCAGGTTCAGCCGGATGACAACTGACCACCTGCCACCGCTTCGGCGGGAATGGGTAGCACTTCCGGCGAGGTAGATGTGGTCCTGGGTGATCACCCCGTCGCCGAGCCGGAGATTCAGGTTGTTGCGCTGGATCAGCCCACTTGTTCCCGTAGGCGCCCTGCCCCGGTTCCCGAACGACTTGTCCCGCTTTCCGTTTTCCAGCAATCGCATCAGGACACCACCGAAGGAGACCGTCACCTTGCCCTGATCACCAGCCTCGAGCAGGCCCGCCATCGGGTGATCGGACCCGTCCTCGAAGACGGCCCAGCTTCTCTCGCCGAAGCCCTTGTCGGCAGCCCCGTCCTGCTGGAGTCGCTGAATGATCCGCCAGCCCTGATTCGGCACATCGATATCGCCCATATTTATGAAGGCAACCGAGGCGATCAGGACTTGATCCTGTGGTGTCAGCGTCGCCGTCGCCTGATTCCCCGGTACCGGGATGATCCGGAGCCCGTCACCATTGCCAAAAGTCGAGTCCAGCTCGCCTTCCGGAGTCAGCCTGACGACAGCTGAATCGCCGCAGAAACCGCTGTCGAGGTTGCTTATCTTCCGATCGACATCTCCCTCGTCGCTGAGGCTGCAGGTGCCGACTTCGACGAACGCAACCACCCGGCCTGACGAATCGATGCCGGCGCCTCTCGCTTCCAATGTCGCTTCGGTCGTTTCGAAAAGGCTTCGCAGATCGAGGACCTTTACGCCCCCGTCCCCGAATCCGTCATCCAGGGAGCCGTCCGGGTCGAAACGTGCGACCGCAGCGTTTTTGCCCGAACGGCCAAAGGCGACGACCTTGCCATCTTCGACAGGGACCAGCTTCGCCCAAAGAGAACTCTTGGTGCGCACAAGGCCGTCACTCCCGAAGGTTCGGTCCGGGCTTCCGTCCGCCTCGAAGCGAGCCAGAATTCCAGACTGGCCAGGTTTCGAGCCTCCGGACGCAAGCAGCTCCCCGTCCGGCAATCGAACCAGGTCCCGAAGAACCGGCTGGGCGCCCGGATCGGGCGCAACCGAGCCAAGGCCTCCCCTGCCGAAAGACGGATCCGGATCACCAGGCCGGGCCGAAGCCCCGGAGATGTCAGTGGCGAGCAGAATTCCGACCGACCACACAACCAGCACACACCACCTGGGGTATCGGCTGTTCAAGACAACGAACGCTCCCTGGGCCATTCAAACTCCGTTTCGATTGGGTGCTGTCGACTGACTGGCCGTCGCGGAATCGTAAACCCGCTCCTCCGGAGAGAGTTTCGGCCCTTCGGTGATGCTGGCGGGATGGTTTCTCCGGCTTCAGGATGGGATGATGGGCGGCATGGGAAGACTTCTGGCAGGGATGCTGACGATTGTTATTGGGGTGGCGGCTTTCGGTTCGGTAGCCAATGCGGCGGAGATTCCGCCGACGAGCGAATGCACCAACCTCTTCAAGCGGTTGCTCAAGGAGTCGGTCGCTGCCGGCTCTGGGGGAAACCAGCCGCAGGAAGACCAAAGGCTCCTGGATGAACTGTTCGAGGCCGGTTGTATCTCTGACTCGGAGCCTCTTCTGAAGCCGGTGGAGCTGAAGCCTTTCTCCGATGCCTGTGTCGATGCCGCAGCGGATTTCGATCGTTACTGGACTGCGTTCGGGCCGACGATGGGCAGGCTTGCGAAGCCGATGATCCGAAAGACCCGACCGATCCGGGAGCGGCGAAACCGTGTAATCAAGCGGATTCGGAAGCTCCGTGAGAGGGGTGCCGTGGCAAAGCGCGTGGCTCCCCTGGTCCGTCTCCGGAAGGCGCTGGTCCGGCGGGAGAGAAGGGTCGCCCGGCCTTATCTGCGCGAGTTCAATCAGACGATGAGGGTTTACGGTTACAACGCTTTCTTGACGCTTTTCGAGCTGGACTCATTGAGGTGCATGGACTTCCAGGAGTCAAGTGATGGGAAGCCTCGGGGGCCGGCCGAGAAAGTCGCCACGAAGCATGCGATCTCGATGTTCGGGCCGATGCTCCTGGTTCTCTTCGAACTGGACCCCGAGTCCGACAGCTCGAGCCGCGGCGCTTCGGCGTCATCCCTGAGCGCTAGCGCCAGCCCGGGTATTCCCCTGGTCGGAGCCGCGCTCGCTTACCAGCAACCTTAACCCGGACTGTAGGGTTGGCGCCGATGATGGCCCGATCCCCGCACTTC
Organism: Actinomycetota bacterium; assembly: GCA_030917845.1. GTDB lineage: Bacteria > Actinomycetota > Thermoleophilia > Solirubrobacterales > 70-9 > 67-14. Next base: position 2,456 of record JAUPTY010000160.1, read on the forward strand.
GCCTCGCTCAAGGCCGGGCCTGAGGTTTTCCGGAGTGAACTCGGCTCGATCACGGAACTGACCTCGGAATCGCTGCCGATCCTGCGCGGGCTTTCCGCGAAGCGGCTGTTGCTTGAGCCCGGTTCCGTGCGGGAGCCGCACTGGCACGCCAATGCGAGCGAGCTCACCTACTGCCTGAGCGGTGACCTGCTGGTCGGGATCCTCAGTGACGGCAGCGAGTTCTCCTGGTTCCGGATCGGGCCGGGCCAGATGTTCTACGCACCTTCCGGTGCCCTTCACTACATCGAGAACGTGGGTGAATCACCGGCGGAGTTGATCGTCTGCTTCTCTCATGAATCACCCCAGGACTTTCCCTTCGGAACTTCTGTCGGGGCGATGAGCGACGCGGTACTGGGAAACACCTGGGGCCTGCCCGCATCGGCGTTCGCCGGACTTTCCCATTCGACCGAGCCGGCCTGGATCGTCCGCCGGGAAGGCGACCCCGTGATCCCTTCGGCCGCTGAATTCGGCAGCCCGCTGAAGTTCGATGTCGAGGCCGAGTCACCGCCAATCGCCTCACCGGCCGGGACGGCGAGGGTCGCCCGCAGCCAGGTCTGGCCTGCCCTGGCCGATCTCTCCATGTACTCGCTGAGGATCGGTGACGAGGGAATGCGCGAGCCACACTGGCACCCGGTCACCGCCGAGATGGGCTACGTCGCGAAGGGCCGCGCCCGCATGACCGTGCTCGACCCTGACGGCGCCACTGACACCTACGAACTCGAGGCCGGAGACCTCTACTTCATACCCCCGGCCTTCCCCCACCACATCGAGAACGTCGGTAGCGAGGAGTTCCATTTTCTGGTCTTCTTCGACCAGCCGATGCCGGCCGACATCGGCTACCGCGCCTCCGGCTCGCTCGCTTCGAAGGCCGTGACCGCGGCCACCCTCGGCCTGGAACCGGACCAGATGCCCGACCTGCCACCGACTCCCGAGGATCCGCTGATCGTGGACCGAGTCAATCCGGTCGACCCGGATTGACGGCCTCCTAGGCTGCGGCTTTCTCCATCGGGAGCTGGTCGAGCGGCATCTGATGGACATCTGCCTCGGTGTCTTCAGACTTGCCGAAACCGAAGATCGACTTAACCTTGCCGACGGCCTTGTCCTTGGCGTCGTTGGGGAGGGAAAGTCGGACAACCTTTTTCCAGGCCGAAGCGACCTGCTTCGGGAGGCTGCCTTCGGCGTAGGGAAGGTCGTAGCGGTCGAAGATTTCCTTGACCTTCGGTGAGATCTCCTGGTAGCGGTTGCTGGGCAGGTCCGGGAAGAGGTGATGCTCGATCTGGAAGGAGAGGTTGCCGGTCATCATGTGCATCGCCGGTGAGCCGGTGATGTTCGCGGCGCCGAGCATCTGCCGGACGTACCAGTCGGCTTTCGTTTCGCCATCGATCGAGGTCTTCTCGAAGGTGGCCACACCCTCGGGGAAGTGACCGCACATGATCACCGAGTGGGTCCAGAGGTTGCGCAGCAGGTTCGCGGTCAGGTTCGCACCGAAGGTGGTCGGGGCGG
>JAUPTY010000161.1 GCA_030917845.1 Actinomycetota bacterium
CAGCGCTACCCGATGCATTGGCCGGAGGACCAGGAATGGCTCGACAGCCTGATGCCGGCCGACGCCGAGCTGGCTCGCACCGGAGTTACCTTCGAGGAGACCTCGGTCGCCAGCTGCATGTGCTCACCGAGCCGGGCCTCGCTTCTCACCGGCCGCTGGCCGGCCGAGCACGGGGTGGACCTGACCCTGACCCGGGGTGGTGCCGAGATCGACAAGAGCCACGGAAAGCACGCGATCCGCAAGGGGATCGAGGCGGCGAAGTCGGGCGAGATGTCTCCGCTCGAAGTCCTCACCACCACCATCAAGGGAACGATGCGCCGGACAAACGGCGGAACCGACGAGCGGGAGCTCGACCCCGACATGGAGAACCTCCCGAGCATCCTCAAGCGGGCCGGATACAAGACCGTGCTGAAGGGCAAGTGGCATCTGACCCAGCCGGTCGCGGGTGACTGGTCGCAGGCAGACGCGGATCGCCTCGCCGAGGATTTTGGTTTCGAGGGCTGGGTTCCCCCGGATGCCGGCGAAAACATCGAGCCGACCCACTTCGGTGGCGGCAAGGGCTCAGGCAGGAGCAAGGAAGGCTACGACGAGGATTTCACCCGCCAGGCCGAGGAGTTCCTCGTCGATCCACCGGAAGAGCCATGGGCGCTGATCTTCTCGCTGGTCAACCCTCATGACGTGCTCGGTTACCCGGCCACCTTTGAGGAAGGTGGCTACTCAGCCAGTGAATGGTCAGATCTCGATGCAATCGAGCTTCCGCCCACGGTTGAGGAGAACCTGAAGAACAAGCCCCGGGCCCACGCCCTCCTGAAAATGGGCCAGCTCGGGTTCCTCGGGCCGATCGAAGGCGAAGAGAGACTCGAGTACTGCCGCTTCTATGCGCACCTTCACCGGCTGGCCGACAGCAAGATCGGCCGGGTGCTCGATGCCCTGGGCGACCCGGAGGACCCGGAATCGCTGCGCTCGAAGACGGTGATCTTCCGCACCTCCGACCACGGTGAGCTCGGCATGTCCCACGGCGGACTGCGACAGAAGATGTTCAACGCTTACGAAGAAACTCTGAACGTGCCGTTGATCGTCTCCAACCCGCAGCTCTTCCCGGAGCCGCGAAGGACCAGCGCCCCGGCCTCACTCTGCGACGTGTTGCCGACCATGGCCGATCTGGCCGGGGTCGACACCTCCGGCGACGAGATTCGCGGCCGCAGCCTGGTTCCGGTCCTCAAAGAGGAGGCGGACTCCGTCCAGGAAGGGACCCTCTTCACCTTCGACGATCACCAGTCCGGAACCGCTTACCGGGACGTCACTCCCGGCGCCAACCGGATCCGTGCCTGGCGGACCCCCGACGCGACCTACGCGATCTACCTCAACCCGCATGGCGGCCCGCCCGAGTTCGAGCTCTATGACCGGAATCTCGATCCCGACCAGACCAACAATCTGGTCAACCGCGACACCGGGCGTGCCCTCAATCCCGCCGACCGCGAGCTGCTCGAGAAGATGCGAGCCGGACTCAAGGCAGAGATGCGTCGCTGCCGCGTGCCTGCCCTCCCGGCCAACATCGAACGCATGCCTGCCTGAGAAATCGAGATGCACTTCGACGGCGATATTTGCCGTCAAGGTGCATCTGGGTTTGGGTAGCCTTTCACCATGGCAGATGGCAAGGGGAAGAAGTTCGAGCGTTTCGTGGCGATCGGGGACAGTCAGACCGAGGGGGTCGGTGACCCGACTGGTCCTGGCGGAATCGAGAGGGGCTGGGCGGACCGGTTTGCGGAACGGCTGGCCTCTCAGCAGGGCGGCCTGCTCTACGCGAACCTGGCTGTCCGCGGCAAGTTGCTCGCCCAGATCGACGAGGACCAGACCGGCCTCGCGCTTTCGATGAAGCCGGACCTGATCAGTCTGGTCGGCGGGCTCAATGACGTTCTCAGGCCCGGATGTGACATTGACCTGATTCTGGCCAGGATGGATGTGATGCAGGAGCGTCTCGCCGCCTCGGGAGCAACGGTGATCACGATCAACTACCCCGACCCGGCCCTGATGATGCCACTGGGCAGGTTCCTCACCGACACCATGGCCGAGTTCAATCGCGGCCTCGAGCGCATAGCCGAACGGCATGGCACGTTGCTTCTCGACATATCCGGATCGACTGAAGTCTCCGACCCGGATCACTGGTGTCCGGACCGGCTCCACCTGAACTCGGCCGGTCACCAGGTTCTGGCCGATGGCATGTTCTCGCTGATCGAGCCTCTGCCGGAGGGGCAGTCCTGGCTGAACCAGTTGCCCGTTCGGCCCAAACCCGCCCTGCGGGAGCAACTCGTCGCTGAGGCTCGCTGGGCGGCGGCCTTTCTGGCACCCTGGATTTACAGGCGGCTGGCCGGCAAGTCCTCCGGAGACGGGCGGCTGGCCAAACGGCCGGAACTGACTCCGGTGGAAGCCTGAAAGCCGGTTCCCCGGAGTGGAACCCGGGACTGCCTGACTCAGTCCGGCAGGTCGAAGACCCGGCGGGTATTGCCGCCGAGGAAGAGTCCGGTCGTCTCTTCGTCCAGTCCGAGACCGTCGATCCCTTCGAGTGCGGCAGCGGGGGCGATCATCGGGTAGTTGCTGCCCCAGAGCACCTTTTGGCGTCCTGATTTCGACTTCATGTAGTCGACCAGTTCACGCGGATAGCGCTTCGGGGTGTAGGCGGAGGTGTCGATGTAGACGTTCTCGTGCTTGCGGCAGACCGCGACCATCTCCTCGGTCCAGGGGTAGCCGATGTGGCCGCCGACTATTACGAGCTCGGGAAAGTCGATCGCGACCTGGTCGATGTACGGGATTGGCCGACCTGGGTCCGAGGGCATCAAGGGGCCGGTGTGGCCGACCTGCGTGCAGAAAGGAACGCCGAGTTCCACGCAGGCCGCAAAGAGTGGATAGAAGCGACGGTCGGTCGGCGGGGTCTCCCAGAGCCAGGGCAGCATCCTCAGCCCCCTGAAGCCGTCCTCTTCGACTCGCCGTTTCAGTTCACGGACCGCTTCCATTGGCCGCGAAAGATCCACGGAGGCCAGCCCGGCGAAGCGATCCGGGCGGGCGGAACACCAGGCCGCCACCTCGTCGTTGCCGATCATCGGACCGGAGGGTGCATGCCAGGCGCTGAGCATCCCCATGCCGACGTCGGCGTCATCCATCGCGGCGATCGACGCCTCGATCGGAATCTCTTCGGTCGGCGGCTCCTGGCCCGTCCAGCGCATCAGCGATTCGAAGCTGCGGTGGGAGAGGAGGCCCGGGGTTGGGTGCTGCATCCAGGCGTCGACGGTCACGACTCAGCTCCGTTCGCCGAGACTGCCGGTTCAACTCCCGGCATGGCTCCGGGATCCCCGGAGTTGAGCGCTGCTCCGGCGGCCAGAATGCCGGCCCAGGCAGCATCTCCCATCGGGGCTGCGTATTCGGAAGGTGTTTTCTTCAGTCGCCCTCCGAGCCAGAGCTTCGCGAGTTCCTGGGTCGGGGCGAAGACCAGGGCGTGGAGAATGTTGAAAGAAACCGGCGGCATAGCACCGGACTCGACGGATCCCTTCAGCCACTGTTTCGACTCTGCGAAGTAGGCAGCGTTGGAAGAGTTCAGTCGATCCTTTCCGGGTCCGGCCATCACCGGGCCGCGGTACCTGGAAACAAGCTTCGCCCGTTCCGGGTCCGCTTCGGTCCAGTCCAGGTGAAGTCGGACCAGGGCCTTCACGCAGCCCTCGGGATCGTCGGCATGTTCCCGGTAGAGGCCAACCGTCTGCCGCTGGTAATCCTCAAGTGCGGTCAACACCTCTTCGACAGGCAGTTCTTCACTCATGGCCATGAGTATGCCGCCTGGGGCCGGGAATCAGGCCGCTTCGGCCTGTCGTTCGACCAGCATCCTGCGGATGTGGTCCTGGTCGAGGTTCGCTTCGTCGGTCCCGGCGATGAAGTCCTCGAGCACCTTGATGAAGCGGTCGGGATCGTCGTTGAACGGGAAGTGCCCCGCCCCGG
>JAUPTY010000162.1 GCA_030917845.1 Actinomycetota bacterium
CGGCAAAGGTCATCAAGGGCGCGGAGAAAGTCATGGGCCTGGTCCGGGTCGTTCTCCAGCCGCTCGCGCCAGGCGCCAGTCTGGGCGTGGCCGGTCTTCACTGCGTCAGGCATCTTCGCCCAGAGCTTGTAGAAGAACCACTCTTTGCGGCTGATCATCGCGATCGAATCGGGATGGTCGTCGGCCAGAAGCTCACCGTTTGCGGTGAGACGATACGTCTCGTCCTGCCGCTCGATCATTCCGAAGGTGACCAGGCCGGAGAGCATGCCCATCGTTCCCCTTGGGTCGGTTTCAAGCTCGGCGGTCAGCTGTTCGAGCGTCTTCGGCGAGTTGTAGAGCGCGTTGGCAAGCCCCACCTCGACAGCCGTACCGATCAGGGCGGACTGCTGGTAGGAGGTGATCTGCTCCGCTACCCCGTAGGGCGAGGCGGCGACCGGCGGCCTGGCGTTCTCGTCACTCATGCGTTCTTCCTCAGTTCTCTGGTCGCCCTCAGGGCGTCCTTCATCAATGCGACCTGGCCACGGATTTTCGCACCGGGACGGCGTTTGCTGATCCCCAGGTGCTCCAGGATCACCCCGGAGGCGTTGCGGCCGGGCATGCCGGTGATGCCGCCACCGGGATGAGTACCCGCCCCGGTCAGGAACAGTCCGTCGATCGGGGTCGAGTAGCCGGAAAGATTGACCGAGGGGCGCATCGCCATCAGCTGATCGATGCTCATCTCGATGTGATTCGGATTCGCACCCGGATTGCCGTGCCGTTCGACCCATTCCAGCGGGCCGGTCATCTTCTTCTCGACCGCAGTCATCTCCCAGCCGAGTGCCTTTTCTGCGGTCCGCCAGGTCAGCTCCGATGCCTCCTCGAGCAGGGCCTGGTCCCACTGGCCCTGTTCCGGCGTCCACGGGACGAAAGTCGAGAGCCAGACCACGCCCTGGCCCTCCGGGGCCCAGCCCGGCTCCAGGGTCGATGGGAAGGCGATCATCACTGGAGGACGGTCGGGCAGACGGCCGGTGCCGAGGCTGGAAAATGCCCTGGCGATGTCGGTCCCGGTGTTGGCGGAAAGCATGAAGGCCTTCTCCATCCCGTCGGGACCGTTTACCCGGGGCATCTCGTTGATCACCGCATCGACCTTGAGTTCGGAAACGTTGTGCTGGCTGAAGTGGATCCGCTTCACCTCGGCGACGAGGGCGGGCGGCAGCTCCGTCTCGTCCATCAGGCCAAGGAAGAGCCGCCTCGCGTCGATCGCCGACACAACGGCCTTCCTGGCCTCGTAGATCTCGTCCCCCGCGACTACCGAGGCCGCGCGACCACCGACCATTTCGACTTTCTCGGCCGGAGCGTCGCAAACCAGCTTGCCGCCAGCGTCTTCGAGGCAGCGGACCAGGGCGTCGACCGTTCCGCGAGAACCCCCGACGGGCCGGCTGGCGGGAGAGCCATGCGATGCGGCCAGGAAGAGTGCACCAGCCCCGGTACCGGGAGCCTGTGGCGGCTGCTGGGAATGGGCCGCCCAATGATCGAGCGGACCGCGCAGGCGATCGTCCCCGAGGGCAGCTTCGGTCACCGCGGTCGCGGGGGCAAACAGGGCCTGCATCAGCCGGGCACCCTCGGCGCCGAGGGTCAGGTCGGCAAGGGAAGCGAGCGAGCGGAGACTGGGCGGGGGTCCGTTCTCGGTCTGGCCGAGCACACCCATCGCCGCGGTCGACCATTTCGAAAAGGCCCGGTAGCGCTCAGCTTCCTCGCTGCCGAGCAGCTCGGCCAGGGCGTCGACGGTGCGGTCCAGCGAATTCCAGAAGGGCAGGCCAGTGCCATCATCACAGGGCGCGAAGAGGAACTCGTCGCGCTCGTGGAACTCGAGTCCGTACTTCGACTCCAGTTCCAGGTCCTCGGCCACCCCGCTGCCACGGATCCCGCCATGCTCGTAGGCACCCAGCTCGAGCCTGTTCCCGGACGGCTGGTCCTCGGTGTAAATGCAGCCACCGGGGCTGTGGGAGGCCTCGAGAACGGTGACCGAAAGCCCGGCCCGGGCAAGGTATGCGCCACAGACCAGCCCGTTATGGCCGGCCCCGATCAGGACGACGTCACTGGTTTCCGACATCGTTACTTCCCTTCTTCGAAATCGAGCTTGCCGGCGTAGGCCGACTCGCCCTTCATGTCACCGCGAATCGCCAGCTCCCGGGCAGCTTCCCGGGCTTCTTTGGCTAGTGCCTTCCGGTCGACGTCAACGGTTTCAGCTTCGGTAACCCGGAGCTTTCCGTCAACCCAGACCTCGGAGACGCTGCGCGGAGTAGCGCCATAAACGATCTGCTGGAAAGGATCATGAAGCACAGCCAGTTCAGGGCCGTTGCCGTCGAGCAGGACCACATCGGCCCGCTTGCCCTCCTCGAGGCTGCCGATCTCCCGCTCGAGGCCGATCGCCCTCGCGCCACCGATCGTTGCCATCTCGAGTACCTGGGGCGCGGTCATCGCCACCGCCTGCAGGTGATGGACCTTCTGCAGTAGCGCGGCGGTCTTGATCGCACCGAACATGTCCTGGGAGTCATTGCTGGCGGCACCGTCGGTGCCGATCCCGATCCGCACCCCTTCCCGAAGCAGCCTCGGGACCGGGCAGACGCCGGAGGCAAGGATCATGTTGGCGACCGGGTTGTGGGCGACGGCCACATCCTTCGAGGCGAGCAGGCCGATGTCGGTTTCGCTGCACCAGATGCAGTGACCGGCGATCACTTCGTGGTCAAGCAGCCCGGTCCGGTCGGCGTGCTGGATAGTCGAGCCGCCGTGGAGCAGGGTCGACTCGGTGATCTCTTCCCGCACTTCGGCAAGGTGGGTGTGGACCGCCCAGCTGTTTTCGCCGGCGGCCCGGATTGTCGCCTGGAATAGTTCATCGGTCATGCCGAGAACGGTGCCGACCCCGATCCGGAAATCGATCAATTCCTCCGGGGCGATCCGGTCGGCGAGGGCTTCGTGTTCAGCCATGAAGACTTCGGCCCCGGGGGCCTCGTCGTAAGTGTCCTCGGCTCCGAAGCTGACCACGCCGCGCATACCCATCTCTGAGAGGCCGTCTACCGCGCCGAGCGAGGCGAGTGAACCGAGGTTCCGGTGGCAGCACATGTCGTTGACGGTGGTGATGCCCGACTCGAGCATTTCGACCGCCTTGAGGCGGGTGCCGAGGGCCACATCCTCGCGGGTGATGTTGATGCCGGCCGGGTTGACCACCCGTTCGAACCATTCCCAGAGAACGGCCGTCTCCCCCATGCCGGTGATCAGGCCTTCGGTCAGGTGGGTGTGGGCGTTGACGAAGCCGGGCAGAACGATCCCGTTGCCGTCCCCGACCACTGTGGCACCGGGGTTGACCGCGAGCAGGTTTGCGGCCGGGCCGACTCCGGTTATCGAACCGGACTCGTCAAAGGCGACGGCGGCGTCACGCAGGGCACCGAGCGGGCCCATGGTCAGGACCCAGGCCCCCCGGACGATGGTCACGCCGGCACCGGCCTGCGGTGCTTCGTCTTCCAGTTCTTCGGGGCTCAAACCTTCTCCTCGACTTCCAGGTGAAGACCTTCGCCTTCGCTTTCACGTGACTCGTAATACCAGGGCAGCAGCAGCCGTTCGAGCAGGGTGACGATCAGGAACAGGGCGATGCCGATCGAGGCCAGGGTCACGATCACCGCGAACATCTCGGTCGTCGCGGTCTGGTTGTTCAGCACCAGGATCAGGTACCCGAGGCCTTCCGAGGCACCGACCCATTCCGCGAAGACGGCACCGATCACGGAAAGTGCCGCCGCGACCTTGAGCCCTGAGAAAAGGAAGGGCAGGGCAGCCGGCAGCTGGGCCTTGCGGAAGCGCTGCCAGGCATTCGCCTTCAGGGTCTTCAGCAGGTTGAGCAGCTCCGGTTCGGCCGCCCGCAGACCGTCGATCGTGTTGACCGCGATCGGGAAGAAGCTGACCAGCATGATCACGATGATCTTCGGCTGCATTTCGAA
>JAUPTY010000030.1 GCA_030917845.1 Actinomycetota bacterium
CTTGGTTTGTGAGCTCGAACCCACAGCCTCCCGGCGGACCCGGATGGTGCTTTCGGTCAGAGCCCCGGTCCCATGGGACCGGGGCTCTGTTGCCTCTCAGGTGTTCACAACGTCCTTGGGCACGTCAGCTAGTGCCGGTCACATCACCCTGCGGACCGGTGATCGTCGCCGTCGGGTAAGTGCAGTCGTCGGCCGGGTCGGCCCTGAACTCGTAGGCGCCGATGTCCCGGCGGATCGTTCCGTCGTCGTTGCCGTCGCAGGCTCGGGGGTTCCCGGCAAAATCGAGCGAGCCAGGTGCGGGATCGACCGCCTGGCCGGCATCGATCAGCGGTGAGCCCGCGGCCAGGGAGTAGTCACCGTTGAATGGGTTGGCGAACATCGGGTCGACGTTGTTCAGTTCGAGGAGGCCCTCGACGTTGAAGGTCGGGGTGCCCTGGCCCGGGTACTCGGCCACGTTGGTCGAGTTGTAGGCGGATGAATCTACCTCGATGTTGAGCGTGTCCTCCGGAAAAGTCTCGGTGTAGGCGATCTCGAAGTCGTATCCGTAGATGACCGAATTGTTCAGTTGGAAACTGGTGCTGCCGGGGTTTGGCGATCCCGCAGCAGCCAGAACCACGGCGCCCACGGTGGGAGATTCGGGAACCGTCGTCGGGGTGCCCAGAATCGTCGATCTGTCGATCAGCACATTGGTTGCGCCACCGCCATCGCTGGTCACATAGACGCCATTGCCGGAGAAGTACGGGTTCAGGATCACCGAATCGCGGATGTTCATTGTGCCGCCTTCGGTCACGACTCCACCGCCGATTACGACCAGCGCTGACCTCCTGATTTCCACCGTCCCGGTCGCATTTCGCTGGTACACGTCCCGGAAGGCGGTGAGAGTGGATTCGACGATGTTCCCGGAGCCATACACGTCCACTGCATCATTGACGTTGCTGCCGTAAAGCCTGACGGTCGAATTCTCGAGGGTGGACCCGGCCGTCAGCCTCACTCCCGTCGTTCTGTTGCCAGGGCTCGGTTCGCCGTTGACGAGGTGCGAGGCGAAGGTGACGTTCAGCCCGTTGCCGGTCGCGCCGCCGTCCAGGGCCAGGCCGATCTTGTACTCGTTGCTCGCGTCATCGGGGATGCTGACCGTGAGGGCGTTGATGCTCGAGCCAGTCCCGCCACTGAAGTGGATTTCGGGAGCCGCCGGATCGGAACCGGACAGGACCGTGCTTTCCCCGGAACCGGTCAGGTTCAGCTTGTTGCCATCCCCCGAGTTGGAGAGGTAGACCGGACTCGGCATCTCGAAGACGCCCGGGCCGATCTTGACCGTGTCCGGACCCTCGTTCTGGTCGGCCGCATTAACTGCTTCCTGGATCGAAGTGGAGAAACCGGTGAAGTTCTCGGTGCAGCTCACGTCATCGGGCAACTCGGCGCAATAGGTATCGGCCTGCGCCTGGGTCGCTCCGAAAGCGCCCGAAAATGCAAGGCCAAGTGCCGTGAGAATGAGTGCCCGTTTCATCAAACCTTCCTGGTCAGTGAATGAAGTACCAAACAACCTAACCCAGCAGTCCGTCAATAAGATCGACTGTCTTGGAAGACGCGGCGCGAAAGAAGCTGGAAGAGACCACCCGGTGGGAGCCCGGCGAGACCGAGGCGCGGATCTTTGCCGGATGGATGGAGGGCGGCTACTTCCATCCCGAAGCAACTGGTACCGCGGACGAAAACTATTCCGTAGCGATCCCACCCCCCAACGTGACCGGTGTTCTCCACATGGGCCACGCCCTCAACGGCTCGATGCAGGACGCCCTGGTTCGCATGAACCGGATGAGCGGCAAGAACACGCTCTGGATCCTCGGAATGGACCACGCCGGGATCGCAACCCAGACCGTGGTCGAGAAAAGGCTCAAGTCGGAAGGGATCAGCCGTCATGAAATCGGCCGTGAAGCCTTCACCGAGCGGGTCTGGGAATGGAAGGAAGAGTTCGGCGGCTCGATCCGCGAGCAGTACCAGCGCCTCGGTGCTTCGGTCGATTACGAACGCGAACGCTTCACGCTCGACGACGGGTACGCCCGCGCGGTCCGCAAGATCTTCACCTCGCTCTACGAGAAGGGCTACATCTATCGCGACCACTACATGGTCAACTGGGATCCCGGCTCGCAATCAGCGATCTCCGACCTGGAGGTCGTCAACGAGGAACGCACCGACACCCTTTATTCGGTCGATTACCCGGTCGAGGGAAGCGACCAGGTTCTGACTGTCGCCACGGTCCGCCCGGAAACGATGATGGCCGACACCGCCGTCGCCGTGAACCCGGAGGACGAGCGGTATGCCGATCTGATTGGCAGTCACTGCATCCTTCCCCTGGTCGGCCGACGCCTGCTGATCATTGCCGACGATCACGTCGACATCGAATTCGGCACCGGCGCCCTCAAGATCACTCCCGGTCATGACGTCAACGACTTCGAGATCGGTCGCCGTCACGGTCTGGAGGAGATTTCGGTGATCGGCGAGGACGGTCGCATGACCGCGATGGCCGGCAAGCGATTCGAAGGTATGACCGTCGCCGAAGCCCAGGTCGAAGTCGTCAAGGCTCTGAAGGAAGAGGGAGTCCTCAGCGGGGAAGAGGAATACGTGCATTCGGTTCCCTTCTCAGAGCGTTCCGGCGAGCGGATCGAGCCACTGATCTCCCTGCAGTGGTTCTGCCGCATGGAAGAACTGGCTGCACCGGCGATCGAGGCGGTCAAGGACGGCCGGGTCAACATCAGCCCCGGCCAGTGGAAGGGCGTCTACCTCGACTGGATGGATAACATCCGGCCATGGTGTGTTTCCCGCCAGCTGTGGTGGGGTCACCGGATTCCCGTCTGGTATCGCGGCGATGAGACCTACGTTGGCGAGACCAAGCCCGAAGGTGAAGGCTGGATTCAGGACGAGGACGTGCTCGACACCTGGTTCTCCTCGGCGATCTGGCCTTTCGCAACACTCGGCTGGCCCGACGACACCGCTGAACTCAAGGCCTTCTACCCGACCGACTTCCTGACCACAGCACGGGAGATTCTTTTCCTCTGGGTCGCCCGGATGATCATGACCGGCATCGAATTCGCCGGTGATGTGCCTTTCAAGGACGTCTACGTCCACTCGGTCATCCAGGCCCGCGACGGCCGCCGCATGTCAAAGAGCCTCGGCACCGGGATCGACCCGCTCGGCGAGATTGATGAACACGGCGCCGATGCGCTCCGGTTCGGACTTCTGGCCATGTCCTCGACCCAGGATGTCCGCTACTCGGACCCCAAGGTCCAGCAGGGCCGTGATCTCGCGACCAAACTATGGAATGCCTCACGGCTGATCCTGCTCAACACCGAAGACCCGGCAGACCGGACGATTCCCGACCAGCCAATCGCCCTCGAGGACCGCTGGATTCTCTCCCGGCTCGAGTCGACGATCGCCACAGTAACCCGGCTGATCAACGAATACGACTTCGCCCACGCCGCCCAGGAGCTCTACTCCTTCGTCTTTTCCGATCTCTGCGACTGGTACCTGGAGATCGCCAAGCCGAGGATCTATGACGGCGACCCGGAGGTCGCACGGGTGCTGCTGGGCACGCTCGAACGCACCCTGGCTCTGGCGCACCCGGTGATGCCGTTCGTTACCGAAGCGATCTGGGAATACCACCCGTACCGCGATGGTCACCTGGTCGTTCATTCCTTCCCGAGGTCAGAGTCCGAAAGAATCAGCCAGTCGGTGGAGACCGAAGTTGGAGAGGCAATCGCCCTGACCCGGAAGCTCCGCGGCTGGCGTGACATGGCCGGCGTGCCCCCGAAGATCCTGCTTCAGGCAAAGGGCGATGCTTCAACTATCCCCGAATTTGTTGCCCGGCTGGGACGGGTCGACATCGGTGCCCATAAGGGTGAAGTGGTCGCGACCGTCGCCGGCTTCGGAATACTCGCTTCGGATGAACTGGACATGAACGCGATCAACGAACGGATCGCTGTTCGCCGGGGCAAGATCGAAGCCGAGATCAGGAAGATCGAGGGCAAACTCGGAAATCAGAAGTTCGTCGACAATGCACCGGCCGAAGTAGTCGCCGAGGAACGGGAGAAGCTGGAACAGCTGCGGCGCGAACTCGACGAACTCGGCTGAGGTAGTGATGACCGGCTTCGACGCCGATGAATTCCTCAATTCGCTGGAGCCGATCGGCTGGAAGCTCGGGCTCGAGCGGATGGAGCTGCTCAGTAACGAGTTGGGACGCCCCCAGGATTCCTTTGCTTCGATCCATGTGGTCGGAACCAACGGCAAATCCTCGGTTTCGCGCATGGTCGCAGCAATCTGCGAGGCCCACGGGTACCGGTCCGGCTGCTCGCTCTCCCCGCATCTGACCCGCTGGTCGGAACGGGTCGTCATCTCCGGCAGGGAAGCCCCCGAGCTATTTGCGGAGTCCGTGCGCCGGACGGCGGTGGCCGCCGAAGCGGTCAACTCGCGACTCGACGGGGAGGAAGTGACCCAGTTCGAACTCGCCACGGCGGCCGCATTCCTGACCCTCGCCGAGGCGGGGGTGCAGGTAGCGGCGATCGAAGCCGGACTCGGTGGCCGGCTCGACGCGACCAACTCGATCGGGTCCCTGGCCACAGTGCTTACCTCGATCGGGCTCGATCACACTGAATATCTGGGCGAGACCGAGCTAGAGATCGCCGGTGAGAAACTGGCCGTCCTCCGGCCGGAAACGACACTTGTTCTCGGACCGGTTTCGGCCGAAGTGCGAGAGCTGGCTCGCGAGACCGCCCGGGCACGCAATTGCCGTCTGCTTGAGATCAGCACCCCGGGACCGTCTCCCGGGTCCGGAACCAGTGGCATCGAGGGGTTCCAGCGCACCAACTTCGCAGTGGCAGAAGCCGCTGCCGGTTGCTTTCTCGGCGAGGTCTCAGAGCTGAAAGCCGAACAGGCTGTCTCCGCCCTGGTCATCTACGGCCGTCTCGAGCAGATCGGTGCCGACCCGCCGGTGTACGCAGACGTGGCCCACAACCCGGCCGGCGCCCGGGCCCTGGCCGCGTCCCTGCCGGAACTGACCGGGGGTGCCCCGGTTATCGGAGTGATCGGGGTGCTCTCCGACAAGGATGCCCCCGGGATCCTCGCCGAACTGGCGGATTCCCTTGAAAGGGTCATCTTCACTGGCCTACCCGAAAAAGCACTGGCGGCCTGGGGAAGGCCGGGGGCCTCAGCCCGGGAGCCTGAAGAACTTCTCCGGATCGCGGCCGGACTGGGACTCGAAGGAGAAACCGCCGAAAGTCCCGCGACCGCGCTGGAAAGGGCCCGATCGATCGCCCTGGCATGTGGCGGCGCCGTGATCATGACCGGCTCCCACTTTCTCTTTGCGCCCACGAACGGGACCGGTCCCGGCCCCTGAGCAACGGGAATGACCTGTCAGGAACCGGGTCGGCGGGTGTGGTTTCCGCCGGTTATGCGACGATTAGCCAGTGAATCGTCAGACTGGCTCCCAATTGCTGTCGATGATGGCGCTGGTCGCTGCGGTTGTGGCGATCGTCATCCTTGTTTTCTTCGGCATTGGGTACCTATTCGGAAGGATGTTCCTCTAGCTCGCCATGCCTCTCGCCATCTTCGGAATCGAAAACACCGCACTGAACCTGGCCGTCACGCTGGTCATCCTGATGCTCCTCGCGATCTGGATCGCGCTGATCGTCTTCACCTTCACCGACGCCCGCCGGCGAATCGCCGACCCCTTCCTGGTCGGTTGCGCCACCGCCGCTTCGTTCTTCCCCTTCGTCGGCACGCTCGTTTACACGATCCTCCGCCCGCCGGAGTTCCTCGATGACGTCCGCGAACGCGAGACCGACATCCAGGAATCAGAGGTCCGGCTGCGGCACCTCAAGCACAACTCCTGCCACAAATGCAGCACCCCGATCGAGAGTGACTTCATTCGATGCCCCGCCTGCCGGACCAGGCTCAAGGAGCCCTGCCCGACTTGCTCGAAGCCGGTCGGACTGAACTGGAAGGTCTGCCCTTACTGCGAGACGACCCTGATCGCACCCAAACGGTCCTCGCGCAGCGGGTCGAAACGAACCAAGGGCGAAAGTCGTTCCGCTTCTTCGTCATCCGCCTCCGGCTCGTCACGATCCGCCTCGCGGAGCGAGCGCAAGCCCGAGTCGGGCGAGGAGCGACGCAGTAGCCGCAGCAGCCGCAAGGCACCGGCAGCTGAGTCTTCATCCACGCCGAAGCCCGAGGGCCGCGCGGAAGAACCGACCCGCAGGTCATCCCGCTCCTCGAGTGAAGAGCCGGCCGAGAAGCCGAGAAGCCCGCGTTCGGCCCGGCGCCAGATCACCGTCGGCGATGACGAAAAGTCAGAGCCGATCAACCGCGGCGACAACTGAATCCGGCCCCGGGCAACTGTCCCGGACGCCCGGCACCACCACAACAAACACGGAGTATCAACACATGTCCCAGACCCTCATCCTGGTCAAGCCCGACGCCTTCGAGCGCGCCCTCACCGGTGAAGTCCTCGCCCGGTTCGAGCGCAAGGGCCTTCGCATCGTCGCCCTGAAGAAGCTGACCGCTAGCGAGCAGATTGCCAACGAGCACTACGCCGAGCACAGCGAAAAGCCCTTCTTCGGCGAGCTGGTTGACTTCATCACCGGCGGCCCGCTGGTCGCTGCTGTCCTCGAAGGCCCCGAAGCCGTCAAGGCCGCCCGCCAGCTGATCGGCGCCACCAACCCGGTCGAAGCCGCCCCCGGGTCGATCCGCGGCGACTTCGCCCTCGAAGTCACCTTCAACATGGTCCACGGCTCCGATTCCGACGAGTCCGCCGCCCGCGAGATCGCCATCTGGTTCCCCGAAGGCGTCTAGCTGACGGGTAGCAACCTGTTACGTCGAAAGGGCGGCCAACAGGCCGCCCTTTCTTGTTTCGGGCTGCTGCCCCCGGGCGGCGTCAATCCCGTGGTTGTGGGGCCTGCGACTTGTTCGGGTAGCCGTGGGGTCGGGGTGCCCTTCCAAAGTGGCTTCCGATTACTGCTCGGACATGGAGCGAGCGATCGCAACCGCGACGGGTGGGCCATCTTTGGAAGGGCACCCCGGCACCACGGCGTGCCACCCCGCCTCCGCGCCGTTACCTGCGTCCGATTACAACGGTTGCGTCCAGCTCGGCCGAGGTAGCCAGGGTGGTGACGAGACCAGCTTCCTTCATCAGGTCCATGGTGGTCCCGGCCTGCCGGTCGCTGGTTTCGACCAGGAGCCGGCCGTCTTCGGCCAGCCAACCAGGAGCTTCGGTGATCAGTCGACGCTGAATGTCGAGTCCGTCCTCGCCCCCGTCGAGGGTCACCGTCTGTTCGTGAAGCCTCGCCTCTCTTGGCATCAGATGGAGCTGCCCGGTCGGGACATAGGGGGCGTTGGCCAGAATCAGATTGAACCGGCCGTGGAGTAAACGGGGGAGGGGCTCATAAAGATCGCCCTGGTACATCCGTCCTCCAGCCTCGCTGACATTCTCCGCAGCACAGCGGACCGCTGCGGGGTCGATGTCGGTTGCGTGGAGATCGGCCCTGCCCAGACCGGTGGCCACCGCTACCCCGATCGCTCCCGATCCACAACAGATGTCGAGCAGAGTGTCACCCCGGTCACCAAGGGCGATCGCCCGCTCGACCAGGAACTCGGTCCGTTGACGAGGCAGGAAGACCCCGGGCTCGACCTTGATTCGAAGCCCGCAGAACTCGGCCCAGCCGACAATCTGCTGGATCGGCTCGCCGCTGGTCCGGCGCCTGACCATTGAATCGAGCTCGGCTTCGGACGTTGCGGACTCGGAGAGAAGGCGCGCTTCATCTTCGGCAAAAACCGATCCCGAGGCCCGCAGTTCATCTTCCAGATCGTCCATCCAGGGCAAATTCTGAACGGTGGGTCGGATTTTCGCCACTGGTGGTGAAAATCCGACCCACCGGTTCTGGAAGTTCGGCGGTCTAGGATTGGCTGATGGGTGTATCGGAGAAAGTCGGCCGGGAAGACGCGATTCGCCTGGCGCGCCGACACTACCTGGCGAAGGAGCGGGTCGACATGCAGTCGCTTGCTTCCGAGCTGGGGATTGGCCGGACCACGCTTTACCGCTGGGTCGGTGATCGCGACACCCTGATCTCCGAGATGCTCTCCGGGATGGTGGTGGAAGTGATCCGGACTGCGATCAGGGAAGCCCGGGGTGAAGATCTCGACCGCGTGATCGACGCCATACGGCGCTTCATGGTCACTACGGCAGAGTTCGAACCGCTCAGATACCTCGTCCAGAATGAACCGGAGCTGGGTCTGAGGGTGATGCTGGCCCCGGGCTCCAGGGTCTCTCGGGCGATCACCAATGAACTCGCAGCCGAGATTGAATCGGTGCGCCCGGACTGGTCCGCCGAGGAGGCCGAAGAGCTGGCCGATGTGCTTACCCAGGTGGGGATGGCCTACGAGTGGGGTAACATCGCGGTCCGCTCCGAACCGGAGATCGACCGCGCGATCCGCGCGATGGATTCACTGGTCCGCGCGGCCGACTCGCACTGAGGCTGACCAGCAGGGCCTCCGTCTGACCGTGGCGGGGTCGTTCGATCTGAAATTCTGACCGGGTGGCCAGGCTCAAAGTCATACTTGCCTCCGGCTCTCCCCAGAGAAAGGAGATTCTCGAACGGTTGGAGATCGACTTCGAAGTGCGGGTTTCCGGTGCCGAGGAGATCGTTCACGGTGATCCGGCCGAAGTCGTTCTGGCCAACGCATTGCTCAAGGCAAGGTCGGTGGCCGATGCGGCGCCGGGCTGCCTGGTGATCGGATGCGACACCGACGTGGTCCTCGAGGAGCACATCATCGGCAAGCCCGAGGACGAGATCCGGGCCCGGGAGTATCTGGCCCAGCTTTCCGGCCGCAGTCACCGGGTTCTGAGCGGGCTGGCGATCGTGGGCCCGGAGGAGGAAAGGGTGCGAACCGGGGTAGCCGAATCGGCGGTCCGCTTCCGTGAACTGAACCAGATCGACATCGACCGGTACCTGGCCAGCGGGGAGTGGCGGGGACGGGCTGGCGGATACGCGATCCAGGGCCGGGGATCGGCACTTGTGGCCGGAGTCGATGGTGACATCGCCAACGTGATCGGCCTGCCGGTCGGTTTGATGCTGAATCTGGCTCCAGAGCTGGATTTATGAACTGCTGAAGCGGCCTCGCTAGGGTTCCCCGAGGCTGCAATCCTTCCCGCAGCCACCTTCCCACCTGTACGGCCCTCTCACTGAGGTGAGAGAGTCGCCTGTCCGGAGCAATCAGCCCCGGAACTCCGAGCCACGCCCGCCCCGAGAACCAAGCCGAAACCCACCGTGTACCGCAAACAAGTCCGACGTCGAAGAGCCGTTCTGATCGGCCTCATTGTGCTGGGCTTCGTGCTGCTCACCTTCACCTTCGGCCGCGGCTCCGGCGGGACCGGAGGGGCGTTCGGGACCGTCTTTGATCCGGTCACGAACGCTGCTTCGAGAGCGCTTAAACCGGTTCGGGACCTGGTCAACTGGTTCGATGAGACCCTTGATGCGCGGGGCGAAAGGGACAGGCTCACCCGCGAACTCGAAGAAGCCCGCGGACAGGCGGTGGCGGGTCAGGTTGCTCTCGAAGAGAACCTCCAGCTGAGAAAGCTGGTCGGCCTGAAAGAAGCCGGCCGGATTCCGGATTCCTATGACCCGGTCACAGCCAACGTGACCGGACGCTCCCCGACCGTCTGGTTCACCACGGTCAGCATCAACGCTGGGTCGGGCGACGGAGTGGCGGTCAACGACCCGGTGATCAGCGGCGACGGCCTGGTCGGCAGGGTCAGCTCGGTCAGCGGTTCGGGGGCCGTTGTCTCACTGGTCACCGACAGCTCCAGCGCGGTCAGCGCCAGCATCGTCCCCGGCGGATCCCAGGGCGTGGTGAGGGCCAAGGTCGGCGACCCGGAAACCCTGGTCCTCGAGTTCCTCGACGAAACGAGGAACGTGAGCCGGGGCCAGACGGTCGTGACCTCCGGCTGGCGCGGGGAGGGGCTCGCTTCGCTCTATCCGCGAGGCGTCCCGATCGGCGAGATCACCCGGGCCCCGATCGACGAACGAGAGGCGATCCAGTCAGTTGAACTCAAGCCCTTCGCGGACCTCAGGAACCTGGACCTTCTTCAGGTCCTGACCGGAGGCAACCGCGGATGATCATCACGACCAAATCCGCGGCCAGGATCATCGGCCTGATCCTGCTCTTCACGATCCTCCAGATCTCCTTCTTCTCACAGGTTGAACTGCTTGGCAGCTCGATGTGGATCCTGCCCGCCTGCGCGGCAATTTTCGGGCTGCTCGGCGGCAGTCTGATCGGGGCGACCGTGGGCTTCGCCTTCGGCTTCTTCAGCGACGCCCTGACCGACGGGCCGCTCGGCAGTACCTGCCTGATCTTCATGGGGGTCGGCTACCTGGCAGGAACCGTCCGCGAACGCGGAGCCATCGTTGACCGCCCGACCGTGGCTGTGGCGGGTGGACTCGCCACCCTCGGATCGAACCTCGCACTCGGCTTCTACACAGTCATCGTCGGATTCGATTCCTCACTCAGTGGCTCGCTGATTCCCGACCTCATCCTCCAGACTTTCTATGGTGTCCTATTGGCGATTCCGCTCTACGCCCTCATCCGGCGTGTTCTCAGGCCAGCACTGATTCACGAGCAGGTCACCCAACGACCGCCGAGGGACCGCTTCGACGACTGGGCCGATGAGCTGGACCCGCCGAACGGCAATTCGCCCGGAGCATTTCAATGAGAATCGAACCCGTAATCCCCAAACCGAAGAAGAAGCGAACGCTTGTTTCGCGTCGCGTGGCGGTGATCGGCGGGATCGGACTAGTGCTGCTCGGCGTTCTCTTCTTCCGCCTCTGGTCCCTGCAGATTGTGACCGGGGACAAGTACCTCGCCGAGGCCAACCAGAACCGCACCCGTGAAGTCAGGGTTCCTGCTCCCCGCGGCAGAATCCTCGACCGGGAGGGGAATGTCCTGGTCGACAACCGGACCAGCATGGCCCTTCAGCTCGATCCGATCGAACTCCCCTCAGAGACTCCGGAGCGGCGGGAACTTTTCACCCGGATCGGCGAGGTGATCGGTAAGAGCCCCGAATGGGTGCGCCGCAAGGTGCGTGACGAGATCACCGGCAACCCCGAAGGCAGCCCGATCACCCTGGTCCAGGATGTGGATGACGACATCGTCTACTACCTCCAGGAACATCAGGCCAATTTCCCCGAAGTCCAGGTCAACCGGATCTTTGTCCGCAAGTACCCGCAGGGCATCCTCGCGGCCCACATTCTCGGCAGCATCGGTGAAGTAACCGCCGAGGACCTCGAAGAGAACCCGGAGAAGGATCTCGCCGCCGGTGACACGCTCGGCAAGACCGGGATAGAGCAGACTTATGACGACGTCCTGCGAGGCAGTCCGGGGGACACCCGGCTCCAGGTTGATTCAACCGGCCGGATCGTCAGCCAGTTGCCGTCAACCATGCCGGAGCCCGGTGACTCGGTTCGCCTCTCTCTCGACCAGGATGTCCAGGCGGCGGGAGAAGCATCGCTCCAGAGCATTGGCCTAAACGGCGCGTTCGTGGCCATGGATGTGAACAGCGGCGAAGTTCTGGGGCTGGCTTCCAACCCGACCTTCGACCCCGAAATATTCACCCGCCCGCTAACCCAGAAACAGGTTGATGACCTTTACGACGAGGATCTGGGGGCACCGCTATTTGACCGGGCGATCGGCGGCCAGTACGCGGTCGGCTCGATCTTCAAGCCGATCACCGCTCTGGCCGGTCTCGACGCCGGACTGATCACTCCGTCGACAGTGATCAACGACACCGGCACGATCAGCATCGCCGACCAGGACTTCGACAATGCCGGCAAACAGCCTCATGGCCCGGTGGATCTGCGACGTTCACTCGAGGTCTCCTCGGACGTCTATTACTACCTGCTCGGTGCCGACATGAACGGCACCCGTCAGCTCCAGACCTGGGCCGGGAACTTCGGCCTCGGCAAAGCCACCGGGATCGACATTCCCGGTGAGTCGGAAGGTCTCGTGCCGACCCCGAAGTGGCTGAACGAGGCCCATCAGGAGGAACCCGAGTACTACGACCCCTGGGTGATCGGCCAGAACATCCAGTTCGCGATCGGCCAGGGCTACTTCCAGGCCAGCCCACTGCAGATGGCGGTGGCCTACGCAGCCCTCGGTAATGGTGGCAACGTCCTCAAACCCCAGCTGATGCTCCAGACGGAAGACGCGGCAGGAAGGGTCGTGAGCGAAACCGAACCGATCGTCACCGGTCACGCGCCGATCGATCCGGCCGACCGCCGGGTGATCATGGAAGGGCTCAATGACGCCGCCCAGTCCCCTGAAGGAACTTCGTACCAGGTGTTCGGCGGGTTCCCGGTCAAGGTTGCTGGCAAGACGGGCACGGCGGAACGGACTGGCGAGGCAGACCAGGCCTGGTACGCGGTGCTGGCTCCGTATCCGGACCCCGAGATCGCGGTCGTGGTGACCGTCGAAGAAGGCGGTTTCGGTGCCGACACCGCCGCCCCGGTCGCCCTTCAGGTTCTCCAGGCCTACTTTGACAAGCAGGCGAAACCGGTCTCCGGCGGAACCGGGAGCGTGGAGTGATGGAATCGTCACGATTGCCACGCGAAGCTCCGCGACCTCGTTTCAACCTGCTGGAGCGAGCAGGACTCGCAGGGATGGACGGTTGGCTGGCGTTTTCGGCTCTGGGCCTGCTCGCCATCTCCCTTTTCACCCTGCATCAGGCCTTCGGGCAGAACCTGGTCGGGGCACCCGAGCAGTACGTTCAGCGACAGGCTCTCTATGGTTTGGTCGGAGTCACCGGAATGATTGCAGTGTCCCGCATCGATTATTCCCGTTTCCGGGAACTTCGTGTCGGTATCTACACATTCCTCTGCGCCTCGATTTTCGCGGTTTTCGCGTTCGGCGTGGCCGCGAGAGGATCAACGAACTCACTTGAACTTCCATTCTTCACCTTCCAACCAGCCGAACCGGGCAAATTGCTGCTCATCCTCGCGCTGGCGGGATTCGTCATCGACGGTGCCCGCAAAGGCTCCGCCGGTCAACGGACGATCCGCATCCTCGCTCTCGGACTCGTGCCGACGGGCCTGGTCCTGCTTCAGGACCTGGGCACGTCACTCGTCTTCGCGGCGATCACTTTCGCGATCATGGTCGCGGCCGGCGTTCGCTGGTCGCACCTTGCCGCGATCGGGGGCGTCCTCGCAGTCTTTATCGCCATCGTTCTCGTCGCCTTGCCGGCGGCCGGAGCACCGGTGCTCAAGGAGTATCAGCAGGAACGACTCACATCGTTTCTCAGCCCGTCATCCGATATCGGAGACGCGGGTTACCAACAGAATCAGGCCAAGGTCGGAATCGGAGCCGGTGGAACCACCGGCCGAGGCGACCAGGCCACCCAGTCCCGCTTCGGATTCGTACCCGAACGGCACACGGACTTCATTTTCGCCGTGGTTGCCGAACGCTACGGATTCGTCGGCGCGGCACTGGTCTTATCCCTTTTCGCCCTGCTCTTCTGGCGGGCGCTGCGTCTGATGACGCTCTCGAAGAACTTCTACGGAACCCTGGTCGCGGCCGGCATTGCCGCCGCGATCATTTTCCAGGTCTTCGTAAACGTGGGAATGAACCTCGGCATCATGCCGATCACCGGCATCCCGTTGCCGCTGATGAGCTACGGAGGGTCGGCGATCATCGCCACTTTCCTGATGATCGGGGTCCTGCAGAGCATTCACATCGAGTCGCACGCCGCACAGAGGGGTCCGTGGATCGACTGAGAATCCACTGGGCAACCAATCTGAACGGAAAACGACTTTCAAATGAAAAAGACCATTGTTGTATCGGCCGATCGCGGCGAGACCCGCGTGGCCGTACTCGAGGCCAAGACCGTCAAGTCAAAGCGTGATGTAGCCGAGGTCTACATAGAACGCCGGGGCGGTCGCTCCCTGGTCGGAAACATCTACCTGGGCAAGATCGACAACGTCCTGCCCGGCATGGAAGCGGCCTTCGTCGACATCGGTCTGGAGCGGAACGGCTTCCTGCATGTGGACGAGATTCTTCTGCCCGACGGCCAGCAGGCTCCCCGCCGCGGCCGCGGCCAGGGACGCCGCATCGACGAACTGATCAAGCCCAAACAGGAAATCCTGGTCCAGGTGATCAAGGATCCGATCAAGTCGAAGGGCGCCCGCCTTTCGATGAACGTCACCATCGCCGGCCGCTACCTGGTCTACGCACCGAACGGTTCCGGGGTTGGCGTGAGCCGCCGGCTCGCCGACAAGGAACGCGATCGCCTGCGCCGCATGGTCAGCCGGACCTACGAGGGTCCCGGAGGCCTGATCGTCCGCACCGCCGCCCACGGCGCCAAGAAGGCCGACTTCGTTCGCGAGATCGCCTACCTGCACCGGCTCAGTGACGTACTCGAGAAGCGAAAGAAGGATGCCAAGGCTCCTTCGCTCGTCTTCCAGGAACAGGACCTGCCGGTCCGCGTTTTGCGTGACGTCTTCCTCAATGAATTCGACAAGGCGATCATCGACGACCCGAAACAGTTCGACCGGGTGACCAGCTTCTTTCAGCGCACTGCGCCGGAACTGGTCGAAGGCGTCGAGAGGTACGAGGGCAAGAAGCCGCTGTTCGAGAAGTGGGAGATCGAGAAGGCGATCCAGTCGACCCTGGGCAGCCGCATCGACCTGCCTTCGGGTGGCTACCTGATCATCGACTACACCGAAGCGCTGACCGTCATCGACGTCAACTCAGGCTCTTTCACGGGCCGGGGCAAGGGTGGCCTCGAAGAGACGATCACCAGGGTCAACACCGAAGCGGCGACCGAAGTCGTGCGCCAGCTCAGGCTGCGTGACATCGGCGGAATCATCGTCATCGACTTCATCGACATGGCCAAGGGACGCAACCGCGACAAGGTGCTCGGCACCCTGCGGGAGGCGCTCGACGCCGACAAGTCGAAGAGCTACCTGGTCGAGATCTCGCCGCTCGGGCTGGTCGAAATGACCAGGCAGAACATCACCGACGGTGTGCGCGAGATCCTCACCGTCAAGTGCCCGACCTGCGACGGCGACGGCGTCGTTCTGTCACCGGAAACGGTCGCGCTCGAAGGTCTGCGCAAGATGACCGAGATCGCGGCCGACCACGCCGATGATCAGGCTTTCCTCGTGAGGGTGAACCCCAAGGTTGCCGCCCTGCTCAACGATCCCGACTCGGGACTGGTTGAACTCGAGGAGGAAACCGGCAAGCAGTTCCACTTCGAGGGTGGCGAGGCGCTGGCGATCGACAACTTCGAGTTGATCGAATCCGGCGAGAAGTCGGCAATCGAGGAGCGGGCGCTTCCCTTCCGTCCGGGCGAAGAAGTCTTCGTCAAGATCGAAGAGCCGCACATGTACAACGCGGATGACGCAATCGCCCGGATCGACTCTTACATCATCAGCATCACCGGGGCGGCGAACGTCGTCGGCGAGCGCAAGATGGTGAGGATCGAATCGGTCGAGCGTGCCGCAGCCGTAGCCGAACTGCTGCCGGATGAGGCGCAGCCCGAAGAGGCAAAGAAGAGCGCCCAGCCGAAGAAGAACGGTCAGGGTCGGGGCGGCGGCAACGGCGGTAACGGCGGCAGGTCCGGTTCCGGCCGGAACGGCAATGCGAACCGCGGCCGAAAGGAAGATAAGGCTCCGGACAGCAGGGGCCCGAAGGCGGAATCCACACGGGAACCCAGGCCTTCGAGCGATGGGAAAAGCAGCGCTGAATCGAAGCCGGAAGCCGAATCCGACCCTAAGCCCGGGGAAGAAGGTGGCAGTGAGGACAAATCGGTAAACTCCGGCCGGTTCGGCCTGAGGCGCGGACGACGCAGGCGTGGCCGCAAGAAGGCGGACGCAGGCAGTTGACCAAGGTCCCGCCGATTCACGGCTGAGATGACCAGACAAGGACTTGAGTAGAGACATGTACGCGGTTGTAGAAAGTGGTGGCAAGCAGTACCGGGTCGAAGAAGGCACGGTGCTGGTCGTCGATCGCCTGAAGGCGGAGCAGGGCGACAAGGTTGCCCTGAAGCCGGTCATGTTCAAGGGCGATGACGTCGTTCTTGACGCAAAGGGCCTCGAGAAGATCAAGATCGAAGCTACGGTCACCGAGCATCTGCGCGGCGACAAGATCAAGGTCTTCAAGTACAAGGCGAAGAAGGGTTACAGCCGTCGGGCCGGTCACCGGGCCGAGCTGACCAAGCTCGAAGTGACTTCGCTTGGAGGCGGCGCCAAGAAGAAAGCCGCCCCGAAGAAGGCAGCGGCCGACAAGGTTGACGACAAGCCGAAGGCGGAAGCCGCGGCCGAGGCCGCAGAAAAGAAGGCCCCGGCCAAGAAGCCTGCGGCCAAGAAGTCCGCCGCGAAGAAGCCTGCGGCCAAGGCCGAAACCAAGACTGAAACCAAGGCCGCCGCGAAGAAGCCGGCCGCCAAGAAGCCCGCTCCAAAGAAACCTGTGGCGGAGAAGGAGGACACCGATGGCGCATAAGAAAGGACTCGGATCCTCACGGAACGGTCGTGACTCGAACCCGAAGATGCTCGGGGTGAAGGTCTTCGCCGGTGAAACAGTTTCCGGCGGCGAGAT
>JAUPTY010000163.1 GCA_030917845.1 Actinomycetota bacterium
GCAGCCTCTCCCGGATCGCATAGGCCGACTCTTCCTTCGGGGCGAGGGTCTTCAGGGGCTGCCTGGCCTTCGGGCTGGAAGCGAGAGTCTTCGGCTGCTTCGGCCCGTCTTCGATCTCTTCGGTGGCAAAGAGCTGCATCGTGGTCTGGGTAAGGATCGCGTCATCGAGTTCAGCCGCGGTTGAACTGAGCGCCGTGAAGGCCTCCCCCGGCTCGGAGCGCTCGGGCAGTTCATGGTCGAGTTCCTCCAGCTCCTCGGCCAGTTCCGGACCCAGTTCGATCGCATGCCGGCGTTCCCTCTCGATCTCGAAGGCGAGCTGCTTGAGCCGACTGTCGGCCGGCAGCAGCAGGTAGCTCATCTGACGCCGCGGAGTTTCGGTGGTCCGGATGAACCGGCCGACCACCTGGCGGAAGAAGAGCTCGGTCCTGGCCGCGGTGGCGTAGACCCCGACCCTGAGGCGAGGAATGTCCACGCCTTCGGAGACCATCAGTACCGAGACAAGCCAGCGCTGTTCCGAGGCGGAGAACGCGGCGATCCTGGCGCTGGCGTCTGGTTCGTCGCTCATCACGATCTCCGGCTGCTCACCGGTGATCGTGGCGAGCCGACCAGCGATTGCCCGGGCGTGATCCTGGTCGGAGGCGACGACCAGGCCTCCGGCGTCGGGGTGGGCCGCAGCCCTGACCTCGCTCAGGCGGGCATCGGCGTCGCGAAGGACCTCGCCCATCCAGTCACCGTCGGCGGCGAGGGCCGTCCTCAACCGGCGGGCTGCCTCATTGGCTGGCAGGACGAGGTCGAAGTCGGCGTTCCAGACCTTGCCGTCACTCGACCACTCCATCTCGCCGTCGTAGGGCAGGAAGGTGATCGGCCGGCAGACCCGGTCCACGAGGGCGTCGGGGTACCCGTAGGTAAAGTCGGCGCTGCTGATGTTGTCGTCGTCGTAGCTGACCCAGGGGATCGCCTCGTTGTCGGAGCGGAAAGGCGTTCCGGAGAGCAGCAGTCGGAAGGTCGCGTGGTCGAAGGCACGGCGGGCACTGATCCCCCAGCTCGCCTGGTCGCCCATGTGGTGCGGTTCGTCGGCGATCACCAGGGTGGGCTTCCGGGCGGCATCGGCGTGAACTCCCGGACCGGCCGCGACCGTCTGGTAGGTCACCGTCACCCCGTGGAAGTCAGTGGTCTCGGCACCGTCTGCGTTGGGCCGGTTCGGTTCAAGGTCGATCCCGTACGTGGCAGCATCCGCGGCCCACTGCCGGCAGATGTGGGTGGTCGGCGCGACCACAACGACCCGGCTCACTCTTCCGCTCGCAAGCATCTCCCAGGCCACCCGGAGACCGAAAGTCGTCTTGCCGGCGGCCGGCGTCGCCGAAGCGAGGAAGTTGCCGCCGGAGTGGGATTCCAGCTGACGAAGCGCATTCCTCTGCCAACTCCGGAGCGGCCGTTCATCCGGCCACGGTGGAAGATCGATACCCGGGCCGCGGGTCGTTTCTGGCTGTCGCTGCGGCTCGGTCAAGGCTGGGGAACCTACCTCCACAAGAGGTCGGAACGTCGGCAGATCCGACCGTGATATGGGGTCCGGGCGGGGGTCTGTCGACAAGTCAGCTTCGGTGCTCTAGGTTGGGCCCCATGAGCATCGCCGCCAGCATCCTCAAGCCAACCGACCCCGGCTACGACGAAGCTGTTTTCGCCTTCGATCTGGCCGAACTCAAGCCCGCCGCCGCCTGCGTGGCGCATTCCGTAGGCGAAGTGCGGGAGGCGGTCAGATGGGCCAGCGAGAACAGACTCAGCGTGGCGACCCAGGCCACCGGCCATCGGGCCGTCGGCCTGCCCCCTCTCGAGGATTCCCTGCTGCTAAAGCCGATGATCGACCTCGAGCCGGTGATCGACGCCGGGGAACGCTTCGCCAGAGTCGGGGCGGGAACCACCTGGGAGCCCGTGGTGGATGCCGCAGCCGCCCACGGACTGACCGCGATGCATGGCTCCTCGCCCACGGTTGGCGTGGTCGGCTATCTGCTTGGCGGCGGTCTGAGCTTCTATGGCCGGGAGCAGGGCCTCGCCTGCAACAAGGTCCGGGCGATCGAGGTAGTGACGGCAGATGGCGAGGTCGCAAGAATCGACGATGAGAACGAGCCGGACCTCTTCTGGGCCCTGCGCGGGGCCGGCGGCTGGGCCGTCGTCGTGACCGCGATCGAGTTCGATCTCCTGCCGATGGCTGAGGTCTTCGGCGGGGCCAGCTTCTGGCCGGTTGAAGCTTCCGAGGCTGCACTGTCCACCTGGCTCGACTGGACCCGCAGCGCACCCGAGTCGGTGACCACCAGCTTCCGGATCATGAACATGCCCCCGATCGAAGATGTACCCGCGCCGATTCGCGGCAAGAACCTCGTGGTGATCGACGGGGTCGCGACCGACAATCCCGACGGCGAAGCTCTGGTCGCCCAGCTCGAGGGAATCGCCGAGCCGGTCATGGCCCAATGGGGCCCGATGCCCTCGGCGGCTGCGGCTCGCCTGCATGGCGACCCGGAAGATCCGGTCCCGGCGATTGGTGCCTGTGCCCTGGTCGACGGCTTTGATGAGGAAGCAGTCGCGGCACTTGTGGAAGCCGGTGGCGGAGAGTCAGGCTCGGCCCTGCTTGCGGCTGAACTGCGTCAGCTCGGCGGCGCCCTGCGAAGGCCCGATGAAGCGGGCGGAGTGACCGACCACATCGACGCCGAGTTCGTCGCTTTCGGTGTCGGCATGGCGGCCGATCCCGACGTGGAAGCGAAGACCTCCGAAGATCTCGCCCGGGTGATGGGCGCCATGGGCCCCTGGCAGAACGGTCAGAGGTTCCTCAACTTCTCCGACCCGGACTCGACCTGCAGTCAGTGCTTTCCGGCCGACTCGGTCGAAGCACTCAAAGCGATCCGGCACGAGTACGACCCGGACGGCCTGATCGTCCCCCCGATCGCCCTCTGACGGTCAGGACTCCAGCGTTGCTTCCAGGGTGATTTCGGGGACGGCGGCGAGAGCCTTCGAGATCGGGCAGCCGGCTTTGGCCTTGTTCGCGGCCTCCTCGAATGCGGCCTGATCGATCCCGGGCACCCGGCCCACGGTCGACAGTTCGATCTTCGTGATCGACGGACCCTCTTCAAGCAGACGCAGGGTCACCTTGGCGTCGGTCTTGACCGAATCGACCGGGGTGCCGGCCTCTTCCAGCACCAGCGACAGGGCCATCGAGAAGCATGAGGCATGGGCTCCGGCGATCAGCTGTTCCGGGTTGGCCCCGGGGCCGTCCTCGAAACGCGACTTGAAGGAGTATTCGCCACCAAGTGAATCACCGGCGGTGAAGGTGCCGCTGCCGCTCTTGATGCCACCCTGCCACTCCGCACTCGCTCTCGCTGCCATCTGTTCCTCCTGATCGTTTGATGCCGTTTTCGGACTGGTGTCCGGCTCCCGTTCAGCCTAGCTGGAGGCCTTCTCCGGCTCGACCGTTTCTTCCTTGCGCGCCAGTGCGGATGGCCACCAGATCTTCGAGCCGATGTCCAGCGTCAGGGCCGGGACCAGCACCGATCTGACCAGGAAGGTGTCGAGCAGCACTCCGAAGGCGACGATGAAGCCCAGCTGAGTCAGGAACACGAGCGGCAGAACCGCAAGAACCGAGAAGGTTCCGGCCAGCACTATTCCGGCCGATGTGATCACGCCGCCGGTCACGGCGAGGCCGCGCAACATGCCGGACCTGGTCCCGTACTGCTCGGTTTCCTCGCGGACCCGGGCCATCAGGAAAATGTTGTAGTCGATCCCCAGCGCCACCAGGAACACGAAGGCATAGAGCGGGATTGAAGAGTCCACCCCCGGGAACCCGAAGAGCACGTCCGAAGCCAGGAAACCGACTCCGAGCGCGGCGAAGAAGCTGAGCACCACGG
>JAUPTY010000164.1 GCA_030917845.1 Actinomycetota bacterium
TCGCCCATCAGTCCCCTTCCTTCAACGGCAGAGCGCCCTCGGTCGTCGCCAGTACGGCTTCGATCACGTTTTCCTCGTGGGGAATTGCAGCCTGTTCCATGCGACGGGAGTAGGGCATCGGCACATCGGCACCGGTGACCCGCTGGACCGGGGCATCCAGCCAGTCGAATGCCTGTTCGGTGATCAGCGCGGAAAGGTTCGCGCCGACCCCGCCATGGGGCCAGCCTTCCTCGACGATCACGGCGCGGTTCGTCTTCTTCACCGATTCGAGAATCGTGTCGAGGTCTAGCGGCCTCAGGGTCCGGGGGTCGATCACTTCGGCCGAGATGCCATGCTTCTCTTCCAGCTCCTCGGCTGCCTTGCCAGCGACGTGAGCCATCTTGAGAATCCCGACGATCGTCACGTCGGTCCCTTCGCGCCGGACCGCTGCCTCCCCGAACCGCTGGATCACGTCATCACCGTCGGGCACCTCTCCCTTGATTCCGTAAAGGCTTTCGTGTTCGATGAAGACGACCGGGTTCTCGTCGCGGATCGCCGCCTTCAGCAGGCCCTTGGCATCGGCCGGGTTGGAGGGGCAGGCCACGAGCAGCCCCGGGATCTGGAGGTAGAGCGCTTCAAGGCTGTGGGAGTGGGTCGGGCCGAGCTGGTGGCCACCCCCGCCCGGCATCCGGATCACCATCGGCACCCGGACGTTGCCGTTGAACATGTACGGGATCGCGGCCGCGTGGTTGACGATCTGGTCGAGGGCGAGCAGCGAGAAGTTCACGGTCATCAGCTCGACCACGGGCCGCAGTCCCGCCATCGCCGCGCCCACTCCGACTCCGACGATCGTGTTCTCCGAGATCGGTGTGTCGCGGACCCGTTTCTCGCCGAATTCGTCGAGCAGCCCTTCGGTGACCTTGAAGGCACCCTGGAAGACCCCGACGTCCTCACCCATCACGAAGACGTTCTCGTCCCGGCGCATCTCTTCGGCCATCGCGTCGCGGAGGGCCTCCCGCATCCGGAGTTCGGTGGTGCTCACTCCCGGACTCCTTCCCGGGACTGCCGCTCGCTCTCGTCCTCGGCGTGGGCAGCACCCGACTCGGCCAGGTTCCTAGCCACCTCCGGCGCATCCTCGCCGAGCTCCCCGCGATGCGGTTCGGGCGAGCGCTCATCGACCGAGTACCAGCCCATGGTTTCGGAGACTACGTAGAGCTCCTCGTAGAGGGATTCGAGAGCGGGTTCCGGCGACTCGTCAGCGAACTTCACCGCTTCCTCGACGGTGCCGTCCGCTTCCCTGCGGGCCGCTTCGACGTCTTCTTCGCCGAGAACCCCGTCCTCGAGGCAGAGCTTGATGAAGGTCTCGATCGGGTCCTTTTCCCGCCACTCCTCGACTTCGGATTTCTCCCGGTAGACCTCCGGGTCGGCGGCGGAATGGCCCCGGTATCGGTAGGTGAAGGCTTCGACCAGGCTGGGCCGGCCCTCTTCGCGGACCTGCTCGATATGGGCTGAAACGCGCTCCCGCACCTCAAGGACGTTCATGCCGTCGATCCGCTCGCCATCTATCCCGTAGCCCGCTGCCTTCTGCGAGAGGTCGGTAACGGCCGAGTGGCGTTCGAGCGCGGTGCCCATTCCGTAGAGGTTGTTCTCGACGAGGAAAACGACAGGCAGTTCCCAGAGGGCGGCGAGATTCATCGTCTCGCCAAAGTTGCCGGTGTTCGAAGCGCCGTCGCCGAACATGCAGACCGTGACCGTGTCCTCGTCGCGGTACTGGCTTGCCAGACCGAGTCCGGCCGCGAGGGGGAGGTTGCCACCGACGATCCCGTAGCCGCCCATGAAGCGGCGTTCAGCGTCGAAGATATGCATCGACCCGCCCCGGCCGCCACTGGTGCCGGTCTCTCGGCCGAAAAGCTCGGCCATAACCTCGTTTGCAGGCGTTCCGCGGGCGAGGGCGTGGCCGTGGGTGCGGTAGGTGCCGATCAGATAATCGTCCTCCCGCATGACCGAGGTCGTGCCGACGATCGTTGCCTCTTCGCCGATCGCGAGATGAAGGAAACCGCCCGCTTTGGCCCGCTGGTACTGGCGCCCGGCTTCCTCCTCGAAACGCCGGATCAGGCACATCCGGCCGAGGAGATCGAGACAGGTCTGACGATCAGGAACCTTGGCCATACAGAGACCATAGCGTGGCCTCGACTTCGGCTTTTTCGGCTTTCTACCTGAAAGCGGAGTCTTTCGCCGGGAAACCTTGCGAGCCTCGCAAAGTTTCCGCAAGGACGCGGAAACCTCCCCCGGACAAGCTGCCGTCAGTTCGAATCACCCCTTTCCAACGAACCTCACTAGGAGCAAAGCAATGAAGAAGTTCCTGATCACCGCG
Organism: Actinomycetota bacterium; assembly: GCA_030917845.1. GTDB lineage: Bacteria > Actinomycetota > Thermoleophilia > Solirubrobacterales > 70-9 > 67-14. Next base: position 2,354 of record JAUPTY010000164.1, read on the forward strand.
GCGGCCCTGCTGGCCTTTGCCTTCGCGACACAATCAGCACAGGCAGCGTCCGTCCAGGGCGAAATTAAGGTCGTCGCCTACGGCCAGGGGATGCTTCTCGCCCCCGGAATCGATTGTGGCGGCGGTCATACCGACTGCACCGAGACCGTGACCTGGGACGACAGCGGACCTGCGCCGACCCTTTCGCTCTTCCCTCACGGGACCAAGACCGGCTGGGGCATCACGAGCTGGAGCGGTTGCGACTCCCTGCCCTCAATGAACGACTGCCGGGTCGCTTTCCCGTCTTCGGGCACCAGGACGGTATTCGCCTACTTCTTTGATGTGGCCGCGCCTACCGCCTTCATTTCCGGATACTCGACTGCCGCAGGTGACGAGCTCCATGTCAACCTCCAGGTCTCAGACAACGAGGCCGTGACCAAGGTCGAGTTCCTCGTCAACGACGAGGTGGTCCTGACCCAGACCGGGAACTTCGGTAACGCGACGCTCGACACGAGCCAGGTTCCGGAAGGCGAGGCCGTGCTGAAGATTCGCGCCTACGACGCGAACAGGAACATGGGCGAGAGCGCCAGCCACACGATTCCGGTTGACCACACCGCTCCGGTCGCCAGTCTGGATTCACCGCTGACCGCCACCAACGCGGCCACGGCAGCGTTCACCTTCAAAGAGCTTGATCCGGATGTCTGGGGCGTCGACTGCGCGATCCAGCGGGTCGGCGAGACCGATGAGATGAACCCCTGCGGTGACTGGGAGCCATACTCGGAGGAAGTTCCGGCCGAGGGCGACTGGGAACTCGTCTTCGAAGCCAGGGACATGGTCGGCAATATCACCCGGACCGTTCACCCGTTCGTAGTCGACCGGACCGCTCCGGAAGCCGCTTTCGCATCCGGGCCTGACGACGGCTCCGAGGTCGATCCGGGTCTCGTCGAATACAGCTGGACGGCGAGCGATGGGCTGACTACGACACAGCTCTGCTCCTGGGATGAAGGCGCCACCTTCGAATGCGAGGGCACCGCCTCCATGAGCCTGGGAACCGGTCCCCACAGCCTGAAGGTCGAAATCACCGACCTGGCCGGTAACGCGACCACACTCACCCGGACGGTGACGGTGAAGGACCCGGTCGATCCGGGTCCCGATCCCGACCCGGACCCCGACCCGGACCCGGACCCCGACCCGGACCCCGACACCACGGACCGCACCGCCCCGGTGGTCAAGCTGATCGCGCTGAAGCAGAGGGTCATCGCCCTCGGGAAGGCATTGCGGCTCAAGGTCCGCTGTAACGAATCCTGCTCCGGCAGGGTGGTCGTAAAGGGCAAGCGCGGCATCAGCTTCGCCGGTCGCGTCTACCTCGCCGAAGCGGGCGTGGCAAAGCTGAAGCTCAGGCCGACCGCGAAGGTGCGCAAACGGGTGAGCCGCATCGCGCTGCGCAGCCTCCGTCCTCTGGGCCTGACCGCCAGGGCCAGCCTCCGGGACAAGGCCGGCAACATCGGCATGGCCACTCTCAAGTTCAGGGCCACGGCCTAGC
>JAUPTY010000165.1 GCA_030917845.1 Actinomycetota bacterium
ACGGGCGGCTTCGTCCAGCGCCGAGGTCGGCTCGTCAAGCAGCAGGGCCTCGGGCTCGGTCGCGAGCGCCCGGCTGATCATCGCCCGCTGCTGCTCGCCGACCGAGAGCTGGTCGACTCCGCGGTCCCCGAAGGAACGATCGAGCCCGGCTAGTCCGAGCAGTTCGGAGATATCCGGTTCGCGTCCGGCCAGGCCGGCGGCGAAGCGGATGTTGCCGGAAACCGTGTCGTCGATCAGGGCCGGGAGCTGCGGAACCATCGCCACCGTTCGCCGCAGCTCGAGCGGATCGAGCTCGCGGACGTCGGTGCCCCGGAAGCGCACGTTGCCGCGGTCCGGATCGGAGAGCCGGTTGAGCAGCCGGAGAAGGGTGGACTTGCCCGACCCTGACGGTCCTAGGACGGCGGACACGCCCTCCGGGAACCGGGCCGAGAGATCTGTCAGGACCGGCTTGCCGCCCCGCTTCAGGGCAACCCGATCGAGCTCAAAGAGCATTGAGGCAATATAGCCTGAACCCACCGATTCCGTCCGGTCCTGACGGCAATATGACCGGATGATCAGATCCTTTGCTCGATCACGGTTCGGGCAAGAGACAAGCGCATTGCTGTCAACAGGAACTGAAATATGCATCACTTTCAGGATCTGAATTTTGCACCGGCTGGCCGCGATCGATGAGATCGACGTGGGTCAGTGGACGAAGCCGGCGAGCTATCCCGAACCCGGCCTGGCCGAGATCGCCGAGACCACCTACGGCGGTCGGCGCCTGATCGTTCGCCGGGTCCGGGAGCTATCTGACCAGCAGGAGCTCTCGCCGGACTGGCGCCATCACCCGTTCATCACCAACCGCCACGAAGAGATCGGACGGTCGAGGCAGAGCATCGCCGCCACGCCGTAGTCGAGCTTACGATCCGCGATCTGAAGGCCTGGGCGCTCGCCCACTCTCCCTCCGGGGAGTTCTCCGCAAACTCGGCTTGGACCCAGCTTGCCGCGATCGCTCATAATCTCGCCCGCTTCTCCCAGGTGATCGGCGTGCCGGGGGCACCGCCGCGGATGCTCGAGAGTTTTCAGCGCCGACTCCTGAGGATTCCCGGCAGGTTGGTGAACTCGGCCCGCCGCTGGCCCTGAGGCTGTCGGCGCGCCGGCCCTGGCAGCGGCCTTCATCGAAGCGCCGACCCGGATCAGGGCCTTGCCCGCTTTGGGCTGACCGGCCATCCCGGAATCGATGAACTCTACTTGCGCGGCAAACGACTGGCCCTGCCCTGAATCGGCTTGATCGGGTGGTAGTGAAGTCCAACTAATGCGGCGAAATCACGCCCCACCAAGGTCGAGCGGCCTTGACATCGGCTCGTTGACCGCCGATTCGGGTGCCCGGCAATCCTCGAGCTTGACTTCGGTGGATTCAGGCTGAGAGTGCCCCACCCGGCGGTGGACCAAAGCATCTTGGCCGGAGCAGAGACCCTGTCTTGACCGAAGTCGATCGAGACGGAGAAAGGCAGTGCTCGATTCGGAGTTCAAAGTGCGAGCATTCTGGAAAGGCTCTTCACGCTAGTCGCTTCGGCGAGCCTTGGCGTCCGCGGACTCAGGCAAAGGAGAGACCGTGCTCAGCCAGCGCTGAAAATCAGTGATCGCACAGGTGAGAGCCGGGGACTCCCCTCGTTGCACGTACTCCATAGTCAGGCCGTGGATGCCGGCGATCACGAGGACGATTAGCGAGTCTTCGTCCATTTGAAGCTGGCGTCCGTGACGGCGCGCGTCGGCGATCAGCTTGGCGATGATCGCCCGGAAGCCATCGCTGATATGACGGGTCGCGACCTTCAGCTTCGGATCAGTGACCGCCTCGGCGCTTAGACCAAGATAAGCGACCAGTAACCCTCTGTTGCCGATGATCGCGCTCCAAAACTTGTCGAAACCGGCGGCCACGATGTCTGCTGGATCTTCAAGGCCCTTGACGGCCCCTTCCACTTCGGAAAGCAACCGGTCACCAAGCATGACAACTGCTCGCTCAAGGAGCTCGTCGCGGTCGCGGAAGTAGTACAAGACCATTCGCTTGTTGACATCGGCTTCATGTGCGATTCGCTGGAGGGAGGTGGCAGCGTAGCCGTCGCGACCCAGACACCGGAGAGTCGCTTCCAGAATCGCCTGTTGCTGGCGGTGCCCTTTCTCTGTTGTCGATGCACCTTGCGTCACGAACCTAGACTGTAGAGCCAGGCCGCGATTTCAGACACGAGAGCCTCTCGCGGACCGGCGGCTCCGGATGCCACAAGACGTTTCCGGTGGCGGGCCTGTTGGGTTCGCCCCCAAGCAAAGCCTTCTCGTTTCTTTTCCTCAGATCGAGGACGCTCGGGAAGTAGGACTCGCCGCTTCTTTTCCTCGGAACGGCGAGCTCGATCTCACCAACCCGGGTGCTCCACGGCCTTTGGCGGTAACCATTTCGGCGGGTTGATCTGTCACCGGAGATCTCAGATGACTCAATGGCCAAACGTGGCTCGTAGACGCCTCAGATGAGCCCGTGCACGCAAGATCCAAGAAAGGTTCAAACGAAAGAACCCCCAGCCCGAATTTTGGGCGTGGAGGTTCTCACGTCGAAGTTATGGTGCGGCTGAGAGGAGTCGAACCTCCACGTCCTTGCGGACACAGGCACCTGAAGCCTGCGCGTCTACCAGTTCCGCCACAGCCGCGCGGACGCGAAACTCTACCGGCTCGGGCAATGGTGGCGCGCTACGCCACCGGCGCCGAGCCCTGGCCCGGGCGGCGGCGATTGCGTGAGCTGCCTCACCTCCGGGGCGGTGCCCGAATTGTTAGACTGCGCGCCACCTGCCGCTATCGTCCAGGGGTCTAGGACGCCGGATTCTCAGTCCGGAAACCGGGGTTCGAATCCCCGTAGCGGTACCTCTCGAAAGCCCGCCCGCATGGCGGGATTTCGCGTTTATGGGGCTTGATCGGTGAGAATCGCGGGGTGGGCTTTGAACTGACCAGGCGTGAGTTGGGGAAGGCGGCACTGGCGGGGTCGGCGGTGGCTGGCCTCGGGGGCCTGGCGGCCTGTGGTTCAACCGGGAACTCGGGAGGTGAGGATCGGCAGGAGGTGATGGATCAACTGCCCGACTTCCGGGTGCCGAGGCCGGTCGACTTCATCCGGACCAACTGGTCCCGTGACCCGCTCGCTCTCTGTTCTTACTCGTATCTGGCGCCGGGCCCGGCCGGGTCCGGGATCAGGGCCATGCTCGGTGAGCCGGTCGGCCGGATCGTCTTTACAGGGGAGGCAACCGCGCCGATCCCGGCGACCGTCCACGGTGCCGCCCTGGCCGGGCGCCGGACCGCCGCGACAATCGCGGACGAGCTGCCGGCCGGGTCCAGGGTCGCCGTCGTCGGGGCGGGGGTGGCCGGGCTGGCCTGTGCCGGGGCGCTGATCGAGAACGGCCTCGATCCGGTGGTGATCGAGGCATCGGACCGGGTCGGAGGTCGGGTGCGGAGCGGGGATCTGGACGGTGCCCCGGTCGACCTGGGGGCCTCCTGGATTCATGGGGTGGATGGCAACCCGCTTGCTGAACTGGCCGCGGAAGCGGATGTCGGGCTGAAGCCGTTCGCCTACGACTTCGACTTCCCTGTGCCCGGCCAGGCAGAAATGGCGGCGGGGGGAGAGGTGCGCTTCAACCGAGCAGTCGATTCATTCAACCCCTACGCGCCCGGGGCCAGGGAACAGACCGTCGATTGGCTACTTCCCTGGCGTTGGGGTCCCGGACTTGAATGGGTCGTCCAGAACGAAATCGTCCAGGAATACGGAGCGGACCCCGAAGAACTGGGGGCGCTGGCGACCTGGGAAGGCGAATGGCTCGGGGGCGGAGACGCCCTGCTCGAAGGCCCCTAC
>JAUPTY010000166.1 GCA_030917845.1 Actinomycetota bacterium
CAGTTGCCCTGGCCCGCGAGGATGACGTAACCGAAGAGGGACCGGAGGAGACGACCGAAGTCCTGGATCTCGAGGACGAGGAACCCCTGGAGGCGATCGAGGAGGAAGCCCGGGAGGGCGACGAGTACGAGGAATGGGAAGAAGAGCCCGGCGAAGACGAGGAATTCGAAGACGAATTCCCCGATGAAGGCGACGAAGCGGATACGGACACCGCCGCCGAAGGGGAGGCGAAGGAGGGCTCGGACTTCCTCGCAGATCTGAAGGTCCGGTTCGATGATTTCCGGACTCGGGCCGGAGCGCATTGGGCGCGCCTGCTGAAACGGGTCGGCGACACAAAGCTGCCCCGCCACGAAATTGATGGCCAGAAAGTCCTTGCGGCAGCAGGCATCGTGGTGATCGCGCTGCTGTTCGCGGCTGGCGGTTACCTGCTCGGCAAGGGTTCCGGTGACGATCTCGACACGGCCCGCCTTGAAGGAGAGTTTGCCGGCCGCAAAGCCGGAGCCGTCGCCGGAGCGACGAAGGGATATGCCGCCGGCTTCAAGAAGGGGCGCGACCTCGCTTTCCGAAAGTCGTACTCGGCCTCCTACAAGCGCAATTACAGGCGGGCTTATGAAAGTGCCGGGATGGATCCGCCCAAGCCCGAGAACATCCAGGTGCCGGAACCGTGACCCCGGGCCGACTCACCCCCTGGCTGATCGGTGCGGTGATGTTTCTGCTGATCGCAGGGGTTACCGGCTGGGCTTTCGGCGCCGGGTCGGCAAACGGCAAGAGCGACGCCGAGATCGCCCACGACGAAGGCTATGAGGAGGGCTTCGAACTCGTCTTCGACCAGACCCGCCGGGTAACGGCGAAGCAGGGCTTCAAGGCGGGAGCGACCAGGGGCAAACTTGCGGGGGCCACCACGGGAGCCCGGGAAGGAGCCCGGATCGGTGCCGGTAACGCGGACATAGAACAGGCCGTCGAGTCGGAGAAGGCGGCCGACTCGGCAGCTTCTGCCGCGGAATCCGAGATTGCCGCCAGACAGGCCAACTGCGGTGTGGTTCCGGCGGCGCCTTCCTGGTGCCCGACCAGCGAGGAACTTTCGAGCTACCGGGAAGCGGTTAAGGCAGCCAAGGAGGCAGCCGAGGAAGCCGCTAAGGAAAAGGAGAAGGAGGAGGCCGGGAATGACCGACCCTGATCCGAAAGAGGCGGAGGAGCCCGGCAAGGTGAAGCCGAGCGGCGAGAAGCCGAGTGAGGAGAAGCCTCTTGCCGAAGCAGATGAGCCGACAGCCGATGAGAAGAATTCACGGCCGTGGGTTCGACCGGTAATCGCTGGTGTCGCCCTGCTCCTGGTCGCGGGCGCGGCTGGCTTTGGAATCGGTTACTCGACCCGCTCCGGTGACTCGGGTCCGGACCTGACCGGACGTGAGGCATTCGTCCAGGCGCGGGAGCAGACCCTGAAGAAGATCAACCGCGAAATGGCCCGTCGTGGTTTCGACGCTGGCCGGAAGTCGGGCCGCAGCCACGGAATCATCGCCGGCGGCATGGCGGCCGAGTCCGCGGTGACGATCATCGTCCGTGAGCAGCAGACCGCCGCCGCCCAGGAGGCAGCAGCATCAGCCCAGTCAGAACTTGCCGGAATGGCCGGCAGCCCCCCACCAATCCCGACTCCCGACGAAGGCTGAGCGGACTCTGTTTCGGAGCCCGCCTCGACCGGCGCCAGTCGGCTAGACCTCGGAGAGAAGAACGCATTCGGGCTGTTCGATCCGGATCCTCATCCGGCCGAGCCCTCCATACGAACTGGTCGTGAACCAGTCGCAGAGGATGGTGTCGAAGTAGTAGCCCAGATCGTCGTAGACATCCTCGGATGCCCAGGTGTAGCAGTAGACGCTCGAGCGACTCAGCCGATGGCACTTGCCCGTTCCATAGCGGTCAAAATTGAACTCGGGGTCGAGGTATATCTGGTAGGCGGCGTACCTGGCGTTGTTCTTCGCCTTGTACATCGGCATGTACTTCGGCCGCTGCCGCCGGCTCGTCGAGGCGCCGCTCTCCTGCGGGCCGTAGCTTTTGTCCTCCAATGCCGACTCGGCAGAAGCGGCGAGCTGGTCAGGAGTGCTGGCCCCGACTGTCTGGCCCGCCGAGACGGGACCAGCGGGCAGGAGCACACCGACGATCGCAGCGAGAACAAGGACGAGCAGACTTCTTGAATGGTTCACGGAAACTTCCTCCCGGTTGTTTGCTATCCGGGAGTCGGTGGGCGGCCGCGTTACCTGACAGCGCCTTTCCGTGAACTACTGGATTGCCTAACGGCGCTTCTTCGCCTTCCTGGCGAGCAGCTTCACGGTCTTTGATTTGGTCAGGGCCTTGCCGCCGGTCGGGCTGTTGGTGACCTTGACTTTCACCTTCGCCGAGCCGCGCTTCTTCAGCTTCTTCTTCAGCGAAGCCTTGGGGCGGAGGTTCAAGGTCACGGTCTGGTTCTTCTTCGTGACCTTGGCCGTGGCGGTGTTCAGTCCGGGTCCGGTGAGCTTCAACTTGCCCGGGCTGGTTACCTTGACCTTGAGGGTGGCGGTGGCCTTCTTGCGGTTCGCCTTGTAGGCGCCGAAGCTGAAGGCGTTCGAGGGCTTCGGTGCCGCCGCGAAGGTGAACCAGACCGGGGTCGAGTAGGCCTCGATCGCTGTGTCGGCAACGCCGAGCGGCCTGGTCAGCGAGAACGAGTAGCGACCGGATTCGGTCACGTTGAACTCGTGGTTGAAGTCATCTCCGCTGACCTGGATCGAGTCGATCAGGATTCCGTCCTGAAGCAGGTTCAGCGTGTAGGGGCCGGGCCTCGGCGCGCTGGCGGCACCCTTCACATCGATGCTGATGTCCAGGCCCGAACCGCTGACCGTGTCACCCGGGATTGCCGTGGTGCCCGCCGGGGTCGTGGCCAGGAGCTCGACGTCCGGGGCATCCGCGCCGAAGGGCTTGACGTAGGTGTGACCGGCCCTGACAGCAGTCGTGATGGCCGCAGCCGAGAGCTGTTCTGCGTTGACGACGGTGGCTCCGCGGCCAACCTGCGAGTCGAAGCCGGTGTTGGCCTCACCGCCCTGATGGTCGTCACTCGAACCGACCGCCGCGATGTGGAAGCCGTCGGCAAGCAGCCGCTCGTAGGTGGCGATCGAAGCCACGGTGAAAGCATTCATCACCGGCGGGTTACCCCCGAACACGATTCCCGCGGCACCGTTCTGAATCTCGAGGGCGCTGACCTTGCTCCAGTCGGTTTGCTCGTCGGTGTAGGTCCAGGCGCATCCGCGACACAGGGAAGGCGCAGTTTTCAGGGTCTCCGGGTGGTTGACCTGGGTGAAGCCACCGCCGTCGAGGATTGTCTGGAACTGCGAAGAGGGGTCAATTGGTCCCCTGACCAGACTCAGCTCTTCGTCGGTCTGGACGTTGTCGGCAGGCTCAGGGTCATCCCAGCGATAGACCTCGCTGAAACGGAAGTCGGCGAAGTTGCTTGAACCCTGGGCGTTCGCGTGACCGTTGTATGTGGTCACTTCGATCCCGGGACTGATCAGCTTGCCCGGGTTGGCGTCCTGATAGCTGCCGAGGATGCTGCGGGCGTTGTCGTTGTTGTGGTCGACGATGGTCATGAAGTCGAGACCGTTGGCACCGAATCCGAGACCGAAGGTCTGGCTCATCGGGGCGTTGCCGGGCTCCATCTCACCGTGGACGTGGAGGTCACCCGTGTACCAGCCTGCCGCCGGATTGGCGACGTTCGGTATGTAGGGGTCGGGGGCGATGGCATCTTCGTTGGCCTCCCACCCGGTGTTGGTGCTGGTGGCTACTTCCACTTTCCAGTCAACCCCGGCACCATCCGGATCGATCCAGCCGGCGCC
>JAUPTY010000167.1 GCA_030917845.1 Actinomycetota bacterium
AGGGCGAACCCGTAATGGATCGGCCTCGGCCCGAACAGCGCGTTCAGCGTCAGTCCGAAACCGGTGGCCAGCATGCCGATCCTGATCAGCAGGCATAGCGGGCAGGGCGGCTCGAGGAAGATGAACTGGATGCCGTAGGCGCCGATCACCACGCTGAACACGACGAGCGCACCGACGCCGTTGAATAGCCGGACCACGTTGCGGGTGTCCCAGGTGCCGACCATGTCAGAGGCTAAGGGTGATGTTGTCGCTCACGTGGTAGCGGAACATGGCCAGAGAGAGGATCAGGGCAGCGAGGCCGATCACGATCGAAAGGTTGCGCCGGCCTTTCGCGGCAGCTACGAAGGCACCGAGCCAGACCAGAAATAGAGCCGCCATCATCTGACCTGTGAATCTATTTGCCGCGCCGGATGACCAGTGCGCGGCTCGGTCACCGCTGCTCGCCGGGGGGCAGTTCCTGCTCGCGCGTAGCCTCGCCGCTCAGACCAGATCGCGGCGGCGCCAGAGGGCGAGGCCGGCGACGGTGAAAGCCAACGCCAGGGCGGTCATCACGAGCAGCGGTGCCATGTCCAGCGAGACGGCGGGGACGGCCGGGACATGGGAGAAGGGGGAGAGGTCGATCAGCCATCCCGGCAGGTTGCCGAAGGAGGCGAGGGTCCAGATCAGGATGAAGGCGGCCAGCAGGCCCCAGGCGACGGAGCTGAGGCGCGACGAGACCCCGAACAGGAAGAGGGCGAGGCTGCCGGTCAGCCACATCGCCGGAACCTGGGCGAAGCCGGCAGCGAAGAGGGTGCCGGTCTGACTGAAGTCACCGGTCGCCACACCGAGACCGACGCCGAGGGCAAGCCCGGTCAGGGCGATCATGAAGGCACTCGCCACATAGGCGATCAGCACATGGCCCGCGACCCACCTCACCTTGCCGAGAGGTGCGGCCAGCAGCAGCGCGGCCCGGTCGCGGCTTTCCTCGGAGTGGGGCCGCAGGACCGAACTGATCGTGAAGCCGGCACCGAGGATCGCGATTACGGTCAGGATTGAAGCGAAGTAGGAATCCAGCAGATCGCTGCTCGCGGAGGCAAAGGCCTCGGTGAAGGCCGAGCTCGATTTGAGGATGTCTTCGATGTTCTCGCCAACCACGCCGATCGCGAAGCCGTAAACGAAGAGCATCGCGGTCCAGCCGAGCATGGTGCTGCGCTGGAGCCGGAAAGAAAAACCGAGCGGGTGAAGGATCGAGTTCGAGGCGTTTGGAGGCCCCGGACGCGGCTGGATCAGGCCGCTGCCGATGTCACGTCGGGCCAGCAGCCAGAAAGCGAGCGAGACAGTGAAGGCGGTCGCGGCGGTCGGCAGCAGGAGCGGCCACCAGAGGTTCTCCCAGAACGGCTTCATCTGCTGGGCCCAGCCGAGGGGAGAAAACCAGGTGAGGGTGCCGCCGCCGGTGTCACCGACAGCCCTGAGCAGCCATGAGACACCGATCACCACGCCGACCAGCCCGCGGGCAGCCCGGGCCTTGCCCGTCACCTGGGCGAACACCGCCGTGGTGCCGGCAATGACCAGACCAAACGAGAGCACCGCCAGGGAGAACAGGATCGACGGCCCGATCGCGTAGCCACCGATGGCCAGTACGGCGAAGTATCCGACCGCGGCCAGGGTAAGTGCGAGCGCGGTGATCAGCAGCGCTGCGGTTAGCGGAGCCAGTCGTCCCGAACCGGAGGCCAGCAGAAGGTCGGTGCGACCGTCCTCTTCCTCGGCCCGGCTGTGGCGGATGACGCTGAACATCGCGAAAACGCCGCTGATGATGGTCAGGGCGGGCATGCTGTCCCAGGCGATGGCGCCACCAAGCGAGCGCAGCCCGCCGGTCGGTCCGCTCATCGCGACCATGGCGGGATTGCCGGCCACGCTCTCGTACAGGGCGTTGAGTTCAGCCTGGGTGCCGTACAGCCCGGCGTAGCTGACCACGTACATGGCCATCCAGCCGATCAGCCCGACCAGACAGACCGGCAGAATAAGGCGATCGCGCTTGAGGGCGAAAAGGAAAGCCTCCCTGGTCCCGGCGAAGCCGCTCATCAGTCCGAGTAGATGGCGAGGAAGAGATCCTCGAGGCTGAGCGAGTCCGGGTCCCGGCCGGCGCTCACGGCGATTTCTCTCAGGTGTTCCAGAGTCCCGGTTTCGGCAGTCCTGCCATTCCGGATGATCGTGAACGTGTCAGCCAGATGCTCGAGCTGACCGAGGATGTGACTGGAGAGGAGGATCGTGTGGCCCTTGCCGGTGATCTCCTTCACGCATTCCTGGAAGACCGCTTCCTTGAGCGGGTCGAGGCCGGAAGTCGGCTCGTCGAAGATGAAGAGTTCGGCATCGGTGGCCAGGGCGGCGATCAGGGCAACCTTCTGGCGGTTGCCCTTCGAGTAGGCCTGGGCTTTCTTGGTCAGGTCGAGTTCAAACCGGTCGACCAGCTCCTTGCGGCGCTTGGGGTCGAGGCCACCGCGAAGCGAACCGAGCATGTCGATCGTTTCGCCGCCGGTCAGGTTGGGCCAGAGGTTCACGTCACCCGGCACATAGGCGAGCCGGCGGTGAAGCTCCACCGCCCGGCCCCAGGGGTCCTCGCCGAACAGCCGGGCCGTTCCGCCGCTTGCCTTGATCAGCCCGAGCAGGATCCGGATCGTGGTCGACTTGCCGGATCCGTTCGGGCCGATGAAACCGTGAATCTGGCCCGGCTCCACGATCAGGTCAAGACCGTCGAGCGCGCGGGTGCTGCCGAACTTCTTGACCAGACCCTCGATCTCGATGACTGCGCTCATTGGTTGAAGCTACCGCAGGTCAACGTGGTGGAAGCGGGGCAGAAGACGTTCCCGCAGCTGGACCGCGGCCGGTGAGTCCGGATCGTTCCTGGTCAGCAGAAACACTTCGGTTGCGTTGAAGGTGGCCAGTTCGTCCTCGACCGCCTGGACCAGATCCTCGTCCCCGACCCTTGCGCTGGCGTCGACCCCGGCCAGGTTGAGCGAGGCGACCGAGACCACCAGGTCGCGCTGGGCCCTGTCCCGGGCCCTTTCCAGATCGGTGGCCCATCGGCGGAGGAAGGTATTGGTGGCGGGGGTTAGCAGCCGGATCTCGGCGTCGTTCTCGTCGAAGCCAAGCTGCACTTCGTCGGCAACCCGCTGGATCGCTGCCGCATCCCCGATCGGGAAGGTGGTCACGACCAGCAGGCGACGGGCAAGCTCCGGATGGGGCGTTCTGCCGATCGGGTCCCGGGGGATGACCAGAGCCGCGATCACGGCGAAGGCAACCAGGGAGAGTCCGGCGATCGAGATGCCGAGGCCGGGACCGCCGAGGGCGAATCCGACTGCGGCCGGCACGATCAGGGCCAGCAGGATGGCCGGGGGATGCCAGGACTTCACTCCCTGAACGTACCCGCCCGGACTCCCGGCACACCGGACCGGACGGGATCGAGGCGCTCAGGTTCCGGAGATCGCGAAGGTGTTCCCGTCCGGGTCGGTGAACCAGACGACCCGCGCGTCATCCATCTTCATCACGCCGTTCTCGTCCTGGTCAAAGCCGGAGTAGATCTCGAAAGAGACCCCTCTTCCGATCAGGGCATCGACCTCGCAGTCGAAGTCATCCACTTCCCAGGCGGCGATCGTGGCTGAACCCTTGCCCGCGTGATCGGGTGACGGATAGACCAGCAAGCCGGTGCCGTCGCCACAGCCGTAGAGGACCTCGGTCCCGTCGGCTCCACTGTCAACCGGTTCGAGTCCGAGCTTCTCCTCGTAGAAGCGTCTTGCCCGCTCGACATCACTGACCGCGGCAACGGCCGCGATCTTGCTCTCTGAAAGGCTCATCGCATCCTCCTCGGTTT
>JAUPTY010000168.1 GCA_030917845.1 Actinomycetota bacterium
AGTGGTCAGCCGTGAACTCGACCCTGCTTCGGCCGCGGCCGAACTGCTGGAAGGAGAGATTGATGAGTGAGAAGACTGCTCCGCAGCCTGGTCTCGAGGACGTCAAGGCCTGGGAGGGTTACCGGGTTGATGAAGTCACCGGACAGGGCGTCGCGCGAGTTGAAGGACTGTTCGTCGACGCCGATTCGGGGCAGCCGGCCTGGGTTCTGGTCAAGCTCGGACGCTTCGGGAAGGTCGTGCCGATCTCGATCCGTGAATGTGCCGCTGCTGCCGGCCGGGTCTGGACCCCGCATGACCGTGAAGTGATCCGGAACGCTCCGGCAGTCGATCCTGCCATGCCGCTCAATCGCGAGCAGGAGCTTCAGGTTCTCGAGTACTACGGAATCCCAGAGACGGTCGGAAGAGCGGCCGAACTCCAGGACCGCACCCCGGGTTCGACCACCGCGAACCCGATCACCGCCTGATCAGTTTTCGTGTCCCGCGTCGTTTTCTACACGGCGACCACCCTGAACGGGTTCATCGCGACCGAGGACAATTCCCTCGACTGGCTTTTCGAGGTCGGTTCCCCTGACGCCGTCGACTTCAAGTCCTTCCTCGCCGGCATCGATGTCGTGGTGTCCGGATCGACCACCTACGAATGGGTCTACGACTTCGAGAAACTTGCCGAGACCCCGGAGAAGTGGAAAGAGTTCTACGGCGACCGGACCGCCTTCATATTCACCAGCCGGGAGCTTCCCGCTCCCCCGGGTGAGGACATCCGCTTCGTCCAGGGACCGGTCACCGACCACCTCGAAGCGATCAAGAGCTGCGCCGGAGACGGCGACATCTGGGTGATTGGCGGCGGCGACCTCGCCGGCCAGTTCCTCGATGCGGGAGCGCTCGACGAGATTCAGATGACGATCACCCCGGTCGCCCTGAAAGCTGGCGCCCCGCTCTTTCCGCGGGACATCCGCTCCGACCGGCTCGAGCTGAAAACCGTCGAGAAGTTCGGACAGTTCGCCCACCTGACTTTCGAGGTCCGACCCGCCTGAAACGGGCGGCATGGTGCCCGGCCGCTCGGGCCGAGGTGGGCTTACCCGAAAAACATCCCGCGAGACGAGACGTCTCGTCTCGGCAGTTGTTTTTCCGGGGTGGCCGCCTCGGCGCTCCCGCCGGGGAGATATACACGGGCTGACGACTTACCTGACCAAGGTGAGTCAAGAATGAATGAGAAGAAGATCGGCATTCGCCGCAGACTTCGAGAACTTGAGCAACCTCGACTTCCGGATGAAGATCGTCGGAGTGAGAGGTCACTCGATGCGATTCTCAATGCCACCATCGAACTCGTCCTGAGCAATGGCTGGCAGGGACTAACGATCGACGGTATCGCTGCGCGGGCCAAGGTCGGCAAACAGACGATCTATCGATGGTGGCCTTCGAAGGGGGCGGTTCTCTTCGATGCCGCCATGGCTGGCGGATTCGCCTGGCCGGACTTTCCCGAAACGGACGATTTTCAAGCCGACCTGCGATCGGCCGTCAGGAACCTCGTCGCTGAGTTTTCCCAACCATCCTTTAGCGCGCTGATGCGGGTACTTCTGGTCGGAGCTCAGGAAGACCGGGAGCTCGCAAGGAAGGTGGACGGGTTTATCAGTGACGAGCCCGTGCGGACGACCATAAGTCGCATCGAGAGGGCGGCCGTCGAGGGACAGTTGGACGTTTCGGTCGACCCTTCGGGTCTTGCCGACCTGATATTCGGAGCTGTGTTCAGGCGATGGCTGCTCGGCACCGGCAAACTCGACTTCGAGTTCGCCGATGCCATTGCTGCGATGGCGACCAAGGCCGCCGGGCCGGCTTGACTGCCGCTAGCAGCCGAGGGCGCGGGCGATGACCATCTGCTGGACCTCGTCCGTGCCTTCGCCGATCGTGAGGATCTTGGCGTCGCGGTAGAAGCGGCAGACCGGGTACTCCTCGATGAAGCCGTAGCCGCCGTGGATCTGGACCGCTTCCTCGGTGGCTCTAACGGCAAGCCGGCCGGTGATCAGCTTGGCCTGGGCGGCGGTGAGGGTGAAGTTCTCGCCGCGGTCCTTTTCGATTGCCGCCTTGTAGGTCAGCAGGCGGGCTGCCTCGAGCTGGGATGAGATGTCCGCGATCTTGGCCTGGATCGTCTGGAACTTCGAGATCGACTGGCCGAAGGCCTGACGTTCCTTGGCGTACTTGATCGCTTCGTCGAGGGCGCCCTGGGCAACTCCGACTGACATCGCCGCGACGCCGATCCGGCCGCCGTCGAGGATCTGGAGGAACTGCTTGAAACCCTGGCCGCGCGGACCGAGCAGATTCTCTGCCGGGACCCGGGCATCCTCGAAAGTGAGGGGGTGGGTGTCGGAAGCGTTCCAGCCCATCTTGCGGTAGGGCGGATCGACCGTGTAGCCGGGGGTGCCGTTCGGAACGATGATGTTCGAGATCTCGAGCCGGCCGTTCTCGTCCTTGCCGGTGACCGCGGTGATGTTCACCACGGCGGAAATGTCGGTGCCCGAGTTGGTGATGAACTGCTTGGCACCGTTGATTACCCACTCGTCGCCGTCAAGCTCGGCCCTGGTCTTGGTGTTGCCGGCATCGGACCCGGCTTCTGGTTCGGTCAGGCCGAAGGCGGCGAGCTTCTTGCCGGCGGTCAGTTCGGGCATCCATTCCTGCTTCTGCTCCTCGGTTCCCCAGTTGTAGATCGGGGTGGTGCCGAGCGAGATGTGGGCAGCCATGGTGATCGCGACCGACGAGTCGATCCGGGCCAACTCCTCCACTGCGAGAGCGTAGGAGAGGATGTCGCCGCCACCGCCGCCGTACTCCTCGGGGAAGGGAATGCCCATCAGCCCGAGATCGCCGAGTTTCTCGACGATCTCGTAGGGGAAGGTCTTGGTGCGGTCCAGCTCTTCGGCGACGGGGGCGACCTCGCTCACGGCGAAATCACGGACTGTCTCCCGGAGCAGGCGTTGCTCGTCAGTCAGATCAAAGTTCATGCCCGCGATCCTAGATGGCCGATGGAAATCGAGGAACCACCATCCGGGTCGCACAGCGAGACCATTCTGTCCTTCAACCGAGCGAAGTCGACCCGGATGTTTAATTCCTCCCCTGTGTGAGGTATCTCATAGTAGGTCTTATCATGCGACTGACTGCGATAGGGTGATGATCAGAACGTGGCTTTCCCAACAGAGAGCCAGACCCGACCCCGTAGAGGGGAGCAACATGAAGCGCAATCCGAGAAACCAGAACCGGTTCCAGATGAAGCCGCTGAAGATCACGCTCAGCGATGCCGAGATCATGGCCGACCTCCAGCATGGTGTGGATGGTCAGGCCAGGCAGATGCGCGGGATCAGGCAGCGGAGCACCACCCGGTGAATTCCGGAAATACCTTCGAAGCAGGGGCCGTCGGTGAGAACGGTGCCGGCGGCCCGGACGGGCAGTCCCTGGAAACAGCCCGCACTGTCGCTGCGGCGATTGCCGCAGACAGGCCGGAAATAAGTCGTTCACTGACCCTGGACTGGCAGGACCCGATGGCCTCGGCGGCCGAAGGAATGAAGCTTGCCGGTCTCGACTACATGAATGCGGCTAAGGACGGCGATATACCCCGGCTCCGATCGCCGTGCTGATGAACATGATTCCGGTCGAAATCGAGGAAGGCCGGGCGGTCTTCTCCGCACTCCCGGGGAAGAGCACTACAACCCGATAGGGGTAGTTCACGGCGGGTTCATGGCCACGCTGCTCGACTCGGTCGCGGGCTGCGCCGTTCACACGACCCTCGCCCTCGGTGATGCTTACACGACCCTGACCCTTGAAG
>JAUPTY010000169.1 GCA_030917845.1 Actinomycetota bacterium
TTCGATCCTTTTTACCGCAAGGTTGGGCTCTTGCCCGAGATCTCCAGCCGATGTCGGACGCCGCACCGCGAAGACGGGACGCTGTGATTCGGATCACTTCACCCGATGGACGGAATGGTGAGCTCCCTGTCGAGGTCAAATCCATCCTCAGTCCGAAGGATGTCTCCTATCTCTCTGACCAACCCGCACTGTGGAGTGCGCAAAGTCGAGAACTACTCTTCGTGGCCCGCTACCTGTCGCCGAGAACAAGAAAAGCAATCGAAGACCGATCAGCTTCGTACATCGACGCTACTGGGAATGCGCGCGTCTCCTTGGATGAGCCTGCCTTCTTCCTCAAGACCGAAGGAGCAAATAGTGATCCCTTCCGCAGGCGTGACCGCCGTACTAGCAGTCTGAAAGGACGACCCGCCGCACACGTCGTGAGGGCTTTAATCGACTTCTACCCTCCTTGGAAGATGCGTGATTTGGAACTAGCATCGGGAACGTCGTTGGCGTCGATCTCACGGAGCGTTGAATTCCTGGATCGTGAGCAGCTAGTAACGAGGAACGAACGGGGCTCGATCGAAACCGTCGACTGGGAGGAGCTGATGCTCCGCTGGTCGGAGGACTATCAGCTAATTGGACGTAAAGGAAGCAAGGTCGAGCGCCTTGTCGCCGTTCGAGGACTACCTAGATTCGTCGAGGAAGTCCAGCGGCTGGGATCAAATTACGCAATAAGCGGCAGCATCGCTGCTCAGGATCTAGCTCCATACGCGGACCCTGAGGCGGTGGTTGTCTACGTCAAAGATCTTCTTGCGCTTAAGGATGAAACGGGTGTAGCTGAAGCGAGTAGCTCCGCGAACGTGATCGCGATTCAGCCCGAAGACGATCTACCCTTCGTACGCGCTCGGCTCGTAGGGGACACAAGAGTCGTTGCACCTTCTCAGGCTTGTATTGATCTTCTGACCGGACCCGGAAGAAATCCGTCTGAAGGAATGGAACTCTTGCGTTGGTTGAAGGAGAATGAAGAAGAATGGAGGCGAGATGGCCTTCAATGAGCAATCGGTCCAGGCGAGGAAAGCTCTGCTCGACGTCGCCGAGGCATTGGACGGGCATCTTGAATCACTGGTACTCGTGGGAGCTCAGGCGATCTACCTGTACACAGGTGATGCCGACGTGGCGGTCGCGACCGCCACGAAGGACAGCGACATAGCGGTCATCCCTGATCTCCTCGGATCGGATCCGACGCTAGAAAAAGCGATGGAGCAAGCTGGCTTCAAGCCAGCGCTAGCTGGACAGCAAGGGAAATGGTTCTCTCCCGAGGGGATCCCCGTCGACCTGATTGCGCCGGAAGGCCTTCAGGGTCCGGCGGCAAGAGGTAGACGTGGCATTCGGATGCCCCCACACTCGCAGCAATCCGCCAGAACCACTCCAGGGTTAGAGGGGATCGCGGTCGATTCTCGCGAGATGGAGATTCGGAGCCTTGTCGCGGAAGATCCACGATCGGTCACAATGAAAGTCGCTGGTCCATCCACGCTGGTGGTTGCAAAGACCTTCAAGATTTGCGAACGCATCGACTCGGCGGATAGGGGTAACGTAAACAAAGTCTTCGAGAAGGATGCGCACGACTTGTACCGGTTGCTTCAAGCAGTGCCCATGCTTGAGATCGTCGATGGCTTTAAAGCTCTACTAGAAGACAAGGTGGCAGCAGCGGGAGCAAGGTGGTCGTTGGATGAACTTCGAAGGCACGGCAGCGAGCCCGATTTCCGGATACCTGTCCTGGCCGGCCGCACCGAGGTAGGTGTCGGAGATCCCGAGATTGTCTCGGTCGCCACGGCTGCTCTGGTCAGAGAATTGCTCGCTGAGGTTCCTTCGTAGCTGGCAGGCAGTTCGAAACGCAATCGACCGGCGAGAGGACTAGCGGCGGTCGCCCAATTGTTGAGCTGGTTTCCTGGTCGGGCCGTGGGTGGCTGCCCTGAAGGTGAGGGACAGAAGCAGTGAACGCATCGGGATCTTCTTGGATCTGGGACTTGTCGATCCGGAGGTTCGCGGCCGATCCCCGTCGAGTTGTTGCGGACTCCTTGCTTGCCACACAGTCGCTGAATTGACCGATAAGGTCGGCGCATGGGGTTTATGAGTCCGAGCCCGCCCCCCTTCGATGACACCGAGGAGTGGCGCAGGCGGCCGTACCGGGAGAGGCTGAAACCACTTGCCCAGGACTGGGCGGTCAACGGCATCGGTGTGCCGCAGGCCGTTTACCTGCTCTACATTGTGAAGCTGTTGATCTTCACGGTCGGCGGAGTGCTGCTGATCTCGGCCACCTCCGACCTCGGCGGAATCTCGAACATCAGCAACTGGTGGACCGAACCGGTCGTCTTCCAGAAAGCGGTGGTCTGGACCATGCTCTGGGAAGCACTCGGCCTCGGGGCCGGCTCGCTTCCCCTGACCCTGCGCTTCTCGCCGATGATCGGTGGCTTTCTTCACTGGCTGCGGCCCGGGACGATCCGCCAGCCGCCCTGGCCTGACAAGGTTCCGCTGACCGGGGGCGACCGGCGGGGCATACTCGACGTTCTGCTCTACGCCGGGTTCCTGGTCGCCGCGCTTGACCTGCTGATTCGCAGCGGACCGGACGGATTCGAACCGGTCACGGTCGGTGTTCTGCTCGCCTTGCTGGTCCTGCTCGGTCTGCGGGACAAGGTTCCCTTCCTGGCCGCCCGGGCCGAGATCTACGGGCCGTTCCTGATCATCTTCCTGTTTCCGGCTGACCAGATGTTCGTCGCCGCGCAGTTCGTCATGTTCTGCATCTGGTGGGGTGCCGCCGCCTCGAAGCTGAACCGGCACTTCCCGTTCGTGGTCACGGTGATGATTTCCAACACCCCGTGGAACCGGTCCCGATGGGCGAAGCGGAAGCTCTATAAGGACCACCCGGAGAACCTGCTGCCCTCGCGGATCGGCGAGCTCTCCGCCCACATGGGCACGGTGATCGAGTTCACCCTGCCGCTGCTCCTGATCGCTTCATCCGGCGGGACTCTCGGCTGGATCGCCGTGGCCGGGATGGTGATCTTCCACGTTCACATCCTCTCGACCTTCCCGCTGGCGGTTCCGCTCGAATGGAACATTTTCATGATCTTCAGCATCTTCTTCCTGTTCGGCCACTACGGGGATGTGCCGCTCTCGACCCTCGATGACCCGCTGCTGATCGCCTGCCTGCTGCCGATCATCGTTGGCATTCCCATCCTCGGGAACTTCCGGCCCGACCTGATCAGCTTCCTGCCCTCGATGCGCTACTACGCCGGCAACTGGGCGACCAGCCAGTGGTACTTCAGGAAGGACACGAAGTCCGAATCAAAGCTGGACGAGCACATCACCAAGGCGGCCAAGACGATTCCGGTCCAGCTCGGGAAGTTCTATGAACCGGACATGAACGAGGTGCTGCTGCACAAGGGTCTCGCCTTCCGTTCGATGCATTCCCACGGCCGCGCCCTGATCGGACTTGCCGACCGGGCGGTCGATGACGTCGAGAACTACGACGTGCGGGAAGGCGAAGTGATCGCCGGCGTGATCTGCGGCTACAACTTCGGTGACGGCCACTTCCATGACCACCGGCTGCTCGCCTCGGTCCAGGAAAGGGTCGGCTTCAAGCCGGGCGAGCTTCGGATCGTCACGCTCGAATCCCAGCCCGCCGCGAACCCGATCCAGCGCTACCGGATCTTCGATGCGGCGACCGGGCTGGTCGAGGAAGGCACCGTGAAGGTTACGGACATGGTGATGCGTCAGCCCTGGCTGGGGCCGGATGAAGTCTTCCCGGTG
>JAUPTY010000170.1 GCA_030917845.1 Actinomycetota bacterium
AGCGACGAAAAATGTGACCGGAATCAGCATCGGGCGGAATCCTACCTGACCGCGGGGCGGGCTGAAGCGACGGCATCTGCGGTCTCCGCCATGAACCGTCCGACCGCGTCGGCTGCCCCTTCCGGGCCCGCTTCAGCGGCAATCCGGACCAGCTTCGATCCGATGATCACCCCATCGGCAACCTGCCCCACGGTGGCCGCATGCTCGGCGGATCCGATCCCGAATCCGACGGCGACCGGCACCTCGGACTTCGATTCGACGTCTTCAACCAGCTCCTGGAGGTGAGCGGGAACTTCGCTGCGCTCGCCGGTGGTTCCGACGCTTGAAACCACATAGACGAATCCGGCCGCGATCTCGCAGATCTCGGTGCGCCGGTCGCCAAGCGTGGTTGGTGCCAGCAGCGGCACCACGGCCAGTCCGGCCCCGGTCAGCGCCATCCGGATCGTTTCGTCTTCGCCCAGCGGAAGGTCGGGAACGATGACGCCGGAGGCTCCGGCTTCAACGGCCCGTGCTCCGAACGCCGCCGGTCCATCGCCACCGAGGATCGAGTTCGTATAGACCATCAGAACAACCGGGACCTCGTCAGAGACCTCGCGGCAGATCGTCAGGACGTGATCAAGCCGGGTTCCGGCCGACAGAGCCTTGACGGCCGCCTCGTGAATCACCGGACCGTCGGCAAGAGGGTCGGAGAAGGGAATGCCGAGTTCGATCAGGTCGGCGCCGTTGTCTGCATAGGAACGGGCTATCGCCCTGGAAGTTTCGAGATCCGGAAATCCACCCATCATGTAGGGCATCAGTGCCGCCCTGTTCTCCGCCCTGGCTTCCGCGAAGGCGGCAGCGATCCGCTCCGCCCCCTGGGTCACTGGATGTCCTCCATGCCGAGCACTTCGGCGAGGTCCTTGTCGCCGCGACCGGAGAGGCAAAGGAGGTCGTAGCCTTCGTCATCGACCTCTCCGGCCCCTTCGCCGAGCAGCCAGGCAATCGCGTGGGAGGATTCGAGCGCCGGGATGATTCCTTCAAGTTTGCTCAATTCGCGGAAGGCTTCAAGCGCATCCTTGTCGCTAACCGCCACATACCGGGCCCGGCCGATGTCACGAAGGTGGGCGTGTTCGGGACCTGTTCCCGGATAGTCCAACCCCGCGGAAACAGAGTGTGCCTCAAGGATCTGACCTTCCCTGTCAGTCAGGACAGCTGACAGAGATCCGTGAAGAACCGACGTTGTTCCGGCTGTAAGTGAAGCTCCGTGCTTGTCGGTGTCGAGTCCGTGGCCGGCCGCTTCGACGCCGATCAGTCCCACTTGCTCGTCCGGGACGAAGGCGGTGAAAGTTCCGATCGCATTGGACCCACCGCCGACGCAGGCGATGACCCGGTCGGGCAGTTCGCCTTCAGCCTCGAGGGCCTGCGCCCTGGCTTCGTCACCGATGACCCGCTGGAGGTCACGGACCAGCTCGGGGAAGGGCGCCGGGCCGACCGCGGAGCCGATTATGTAGTGGGTGTCCGCCACATTGGTGACCCAGTCGCGGATCGCCGCGCTTACCGCTTCCTTGAGTGTGCGGGCACCGGCCTCGACCGGAACCACCGTGGCACCCAGCAGTTTCATCCGCTCGACGTTCGGCTTCTGGCGGCGGATGTCCTCGCTGCCCATGAAGACAACGCATTCGAGATCAAGCAGAGCACAGGCGGTGGCACTCGCCACGCCGTGCTGGCCCGCCCCGGTCTCGGCGATGATGCGCGGCTTGCCCATCCGCTTGGCGAGCAGGGCCTGGCCGATCGCGTTGTTGATCTTGTGGGCACCGGTGTGGTTTAGGTCTTCCCGCTTCAGGTAGACCTTTCGTCCCGCTTTTTCACTCAGTCTGGTGGCCAGATAAAGCGGGCTCGGCCGGCCCACGTAGTCCCGAAGCAGAACGTGGAGCTCGTCCATGAAGGTCTGGTCCTCGCGGGCTTCGGCCCAGGCGACGGTCAGCTCGTCAAGTGCCGGGATCAGGGTTTCCGGCACATAGCGTCCGCCATACGGGCCGAAGCGGCCCGGGATTTCTCCGGCAGTCGATTCAGCGATATTGCCGCTCATGTTCCGGCCACCGGGGTGTAGCGAGCCGCCTCGAAGAAGCTGGCGATCTTGCCGTGGTCCTTGATGCCGGGACTCTTCTCGACCCCGGATGCCACATCCACTGCGTCCGGGCGCACGATCCGGATCGCCTCGGTCACGTTCTCCGGGTTGAGGCCGCCGGCGAGGATGAACGGAATGTCGGAGTGATGGTTCCCGAGCAGATCCCAGTCGAAGGTCTCTCCGGTGCCGCCGTAGCTTCCCTTGCGGGCTGTGTCGAAGAGGTGGTAGTCAAGGAAACGGTAGGCGCTGCTTCGTTTGATGTCAGCGCTGGTTTCGATGTGGAATGCCTTGATCACCTTGAGGCCGGTGCGACGGGCGACTTCGGAGCAGAAGTTGGCTCCTTCGTTGCCGCTCAGCTGGATCATCGTCAACTGCGCGTTCTCCGCCGCCTGGACCACCCGGTCGATGGTCGGGTTGACGAACACGCCGACTACTTCACAGCGACGGCGGAACTCTTCTCCGATTCCGGCAGCGACCGACGCCTTCACAAAGCGGGGGCTGTCCTTGTGATGGATCAGCCCGAGCGCCCAGGCACCGTGCTCCACGGCTGCTTCGGCGTCTTCGAGATTCGTTATTCCACAGACCTTTACCTTCACCAGTCAAGGGTATGACAACGGCCCTTCCGGCGTTCGGTTCGAACTCCGGAAGGGCCGTTTTCTGGCAGGGAATGTGGAGGGATGACGTCCGGTCGTTACTGACCGGGCAACGTCTGCTGCTGCTGTTCCTGGTCTGAATCGTCTGGCCGGGCGCTGAGCGGAACCTTGACCGTCCGGGTCTTGCCGTCGCGCAGGACGGTCAGCTCGATCTCGTCGCCGACCTTGGATTCGTTGATCTTCGCAATCAGGTCTTCCATCGTGCCGACTTCTTCACCGCCCACTTCGGTGATCACGTCACCTCCGGTCAGGACCTGCTGGCCACCGACCGTGACTGGCGTGTCACCGGCTTCGATGCCGGCCTCGGCAGCCGGCCCGTCTTCCGGGACTTCCTGGACGATCACGCCCTGGTCGGTTCCGAGGTTCAGCGCTTCGGCGAGCTGGTCGCTGATCGTCGCGCCGCTGATCCCGAGGTAGGCATGTTCGACCGTGCCGGTATCAAGCAGCTGGTCGACCACATCCCTGACCGTGTTGGCCGGGACGGCAAAGCCGATACCGACGTTGCCACCGCCGCTGCCGCCGGTCGCGATCTGCGAGTTCACACCGATCACTTCACCATCGGTGTTGATCAGCGGACCACCAGAGTTGCCGGGGTTAATCGCCGCATCGGTCTGGATCACATTCGAGATCGCGTATTCGTTGAGGCTGGATATCTCGCGCTGGAGGGCAGAGACGATGCCGGTGGTCACCGTCCGGTCGAGACCGAAGGGGTTGCCGATCGCGACGACCGGATCACCGACCTTGACGCCGTCGGAGTCGGCCAGCTGGAGCGGCTTCATCGCCGAGTCGGGGGCGTCAACCTTGATCAGGGCGAGGTCGGTCGAAGGGTCGGTACCTACCACTTCGGCCTCGTAGGTCTCATCCGAGTCACCGATAGTCACGCTGATCTCCTCGGCTCCTTCGATCACATGGTTGTTGGTGACCATGTGACCTTCGTTGTCGATCAGGAAGCCGGAACCGGTGGCGGTACCTTCCTGCGACTGTCCGTAGGGATCGAACGGACTCGAGGATCCGCTGGAGATTCCGGT
>JAUPTY010000171.1 GCA_030917845.1 Actinomycetota bacterium
GCCAGTACGAAGTCAGCTTCGCGGCGATCCAGAAGCACGTCACCGTGCTGGAGAAGGCTTCGCTTGTCAACAAGCGGGTAGAGGGAAGGCGGAAGCTCGTGCGCAACAACCCCGACACCCTTCATCGGGCGACCGAGCTGCTTGCCCGCTACGAGCAGGTGTGGACCCAGCGGATCAATGCGATCGGGCAGATCCTCGACCAGGAAAACTCAGAGAAAAGGAAGGGCAGATGACTGTGATCAAAACAAGCGCGGACCGTGAAAACCTCGAGATGACCGTGGTCGCCGAATTCGAGGCCCCCGCCGAAAGGGTGTGGGAGGTCTGGGAAGACCCGCGCAAGCTCGAGAAGTGGTGGGGCCCGCCGACCTGGCCGGCGACCTTCCACGAATACGACTTCACCGAAGGTGGTCAGGCGAAGTACTACATGACCGGCCCCGAGGGAGAAAAGGCTCCCGGCTACTGGCGTTTCCAGGTGATCGAGCAGGCCCGGACCATCCAGTTCCTCGATGGCTTTGCCGACGAGGACGGCAATCCGGACGGGGACATGCCGAACATGGTCATGACCATGACCCTCGATGAGGAGCAGGGCCGGACCCGGATGACCACGGTCACGAAGTTCAACTCGCTCGAGGATCTGGAACAGTTGCTCGAGATGGGAATGGAAGAAGGAATCCGCGAAGCAATGGGCCAGATCGACGCGCTGCTCTAACCGCCGGATTCTTCACCGAGGTACGAGTTTGCGCCGGTATGTGGCGAAAACTCGTACCTCGCGGTGTCGTGACCGGAGCGGCGATACGCTCCCGGCCATGAGCATCCTCGACAGCTTTTCCCTGGACGGCAAGGTCGCGATCGTTACCGGGGCCTCTTCCGGTCTCGGAGTCGCATTTGCGAAAGGACTTGCCGAAGCCGGTGCCGATGTCGCGATTTGTGCTCGTCGGATCGAGAAGCTGGAGTCGACCAGGCAGGCGATCGAGGAGATGGGCCATCGGGTGATCGCGGTCACCGCCGATGTCTCCAACCCGGAGGACTGCAACCGGGTGGTCGAGGAGACCGTCGCCAACCTCGGCAAGGTCGACATCCTGATCAACAATGCCGGCGTGGCAACTGCCATGCCCGCCACCCGTGAGGACCCCGAGGATTTCCGCAAGGTGATCGAGATCAACCTGAACGGCTCTTACTTCATGGCCCAGGCTGCCGGCCGGGCAATGGGGGAAAGCGGAGGCGGCAGCATCGTCAACATCGGCAGCGTCCTCGGTTCGACCACGGCTCACCTGCCGCAGGCTGCCTACAGCTCCTCGAAGGCAGCGATCATCGGTCTGACCCGCGACCTCGCCCAGCAGTGGACGGGGCGGAAGAACATCCGGGTCAACGCGCTCGCCCCGGGCTTCTTCGAATCAGAAATGACCGACCAGTACCCGGACGGATATCTCGACCAGATGATGTTCCGGGTCCCGGCAGGTCGCAAGGGGGAAGCAGAGGAGCTGGTCCGGGCCGGGATCTTCCTGGCCAGCGACGCCTCCTCTTACGTCACCGGGGTTCTTCTGCCGGTCGACGGCGGGCTGCTGACTCGCTGACCTCTTCGCCTTCAAGGGGATGAAGGTCAGGGGTGCCGAGGTTCCAGACCTCGTTCTCGGCCGGTGCGCCGTAGAGCGGGGTGATGTCGCGGTCGTCGGCACCGGCCCTGCGCATGTGGCGGTACCAGCGGTGGTAGAGCGGGGCCAGAAAGACGGTCAGCCCGGTCAGGACGAGGAGGCCGACGATCAGCCAGAGATGCTCCATGAGGATCGAATCGCTGCCGACATTCCAGGAGGCAAGCGAGACCAGGCCGATCGAGACCAGGATCCCCATGTAGTAATCCAGTGGGAAGCGCCAGATCCACGGCACCTCGAACCACCAGACATTGCCGCGCTTGAATCTCTTGACCGTGTAGGCCGGGTTGAGCACGAACCAGCAGTAATCCCAGATCACCGCCAGCACGAAGTACTTGGCGATGGTCGAAAGCTCGGCCGAAAGAGACCAGTCGACTCCCATGCCGAATGGCATGTGGAGGATGACCAGGGGAATCGTGAACGCGTAGACGTGGTAGCCGGTCAGCGGGCGGTGGCCCATGAACCAGCCGTAGACCTTGCCGATCCGGCCGCGTTTCAGGTACCAGGTGGGCAGTCGTTCGGCCCAGCCCCGGCCGCCTTCGATCTCGATCTCGATCGCCCCCAGCCCGAAGCACCAGAGGAAGAGAATGACCGTGAGTGTGATGTTGAGATCGTCGAACATGGATCAGGCCGCGTAGCGCGACTCGGTGCCTGCGGCGGCGACCAGTTCCGGCACGGTCACAAAATCAAAGCCCTGGGGGCGATAGTGTTCGAGCAGGTTCCTGGTCGCTTCGATCGACTTGTGCCGGTCGAAGGCCGGGTCTTGGTCGAAACCGTCGTGGAGCAGGATGATGTCGCCCTCGCCCGCCTTCAGTCCCTTGTGGGTGATCGCCCTGGCGGTGGTGTGGGGTCGCCAGTCGTAGCAGGTGATTGACCAAGTGACGCCGATGTAGCCCTTCTCCTTCAGGACGCGAAGAGTGCCGGGCCGGCGGCGGCCGTAGGGCGGGCGCATCAGCATCCGTCCCGCCACTTCGCTGAAGCTGACCCCGGCCGCTTCGACTGCCTCGCGGCAGGCGTCGAGTTCCTGCCGGATGCGCTCGTCGGACTTGGCCGGCATGGTCGGGTGGGTGAAGGTGTGGTTGCCGATCGCATGCCCGCGGGAGACGACTTCGCGAATCAGTTCCGGTTCGCGTTCAGACCATTTGCCGATCAGGAAGAAGGTCGCCTTGGCGTCGTGCTCGTCAAGCAGGTCAAGCAGGGCCGGAGTCCAGGCCGGGTTGGGTCCGTCGTCGTAAGTCAGGCAAAGCTTCCTGCCGGCGCCGGGCTCGCGGCAGATCGTGCGGCCATAGATCTGGGCGGTCGGTATCTGGGCACCGTAAAAAGCCACGCCGGTTGCCGTCAGGGCCCCGGCTCCGAGGGCGATTCCTGCTGCTTTGTTGCTCATCTTGGTGCCTTTCTTGCCGCGCGCCGGGCCTTCGCCCGCTCGCGCCGGTTGTCCTCGGCGGCCGCTTCGACCGTGTTCATGATCACTTCCAGAGCTTCCCGGTTGCCATCCTGCGAATAACCGGAGAGCTTCTCGTCAAATTCGTCGAGCCCGTCGAGAAACCGGGACAGGGCCGCATCATCGATGCCGAGCGCGCAGGTGCCGTAGCCCTCACGCTCGAGGTAGCGGGCGTTCATCAGCTGTTCAAACTGGCCCCTGAGCGGCATCGCCAGGACCGGCTTGCCCAGAAAGACAGCTTCGCTCAGCAGGGAGAAGCCACCGCCGGTAATCACGCCGCGGGAGCTGACCAGGTCCTCGAGGAAGCCGTCGATCGAGCGGGGCCGGTATTCGATTGCGCCGTCGGTTGTCCCGACTTCGTCGCCGTCTCTCATCCCGTAGAGGTGGACCGGGAGCGGTGCCTCGCGGAGGGTGTCGATCAGGTCGTCGCCACCACCGGAATAGACGACCAGATGCTCGCCCCGGGTCGGTTCAGATTCGAGGATTGCCTTGCGGAGGATCGAAGGGACCAGAGTAGTGCGGCCCTTGCTGACTTCGGGGTGAAAGAAGGTCGGGATCACGTAATCCCCGGCGTGAGGGATCATCGCCCGGACTACGGCCTTGGCCAGCTCGAAATCCTGCGTCGCGTCGAGGGTGATCTCGCCGTCGTGATGGCAGCGGTCAATCATGTGGATGTTGTCAACGCAG
>JAUPTY010000172.1 GCA_030917845.1 Actinomycetota bacterium
GCCTCGATCGAAGCGAGCCCGGGGTTGCCGATCGGTCCGGGAGGCAGGCCACCGTTGAGGCGGGTGTTGTACGGAGAATCGGTCGCCAGATCGGATTCGGTCAATGGCTCGGTCCAGTTGTCCAGGGCGAAGCGGATCGTCGCATCGATGCCAAGCGGCTCGCCCATCTTCAGGCGGTTGTAGATCACGGCCGCGACCGTGCTTCGTTCCTTCGGCACCGAGACTTCCCGTTCGACCATCGAAGCGATGGTCAGCACGTCATAGACCGTCAGGTTCTTCGATTTCGCGTACTGGAGGTTGACCCCGGCGATGTTGTCCTTGAAGGCCCCGAGTTGCTCGCCGACCAACTCCTCCGCGTCAGCACTCGGCTTCAGTTCGTAGGTGGCCGGGAAGAGGAACCCCTCCAGGTTCTCGGCCCGGCCCTGAGCGCCGTACTCGTTTGGATCGAATCCGGGATATTGCTCCGAGGCCGCCATGTAATCGCCCGGTATCCCGGCCGCCTCAACGACGTCCGCAGTCTCGGATCGGCTGAGACCCTCTGGAATGGTGACCGTGATGGTCCGCTTCGAAGTGGTCCGGGTCAGCTCCTCGATCGCCGCCGAGTAGGACATATCGTCACGGAACTGGTGGACCCCGTGATTAAGGTCACCCCGTTTGCCGGAAATCGTTGCCCTGATCTCGAAAAGGGTCGCGTTGGAGATAACACCCTTCTCGGCAAGGAGGTCGCCGATCTGTCCCACACTGTCGCCGGCCGGGACCTTGACCGGGAAGGGCTCACCGCTCCCCTCTCCCTTGAACGGCTGGAAAAGGGCGAAGAGGAAAATGGCCCCGATCAGCAGCACTGCTGCGGCGACCGCTGCAATCACGATCCGGCCCTTCCGGGGTCCGCTTCCGGAACCGCGGGGCGAGCTTCCGGAACCGCGGGGTGAGCGTCCGGATCCGCTTCGGCGACCCTCACCGAGGACCGGTCCCCGGCTCTTCTTCGGGGCGTCCTCCTGATGACGTTTAGCAGCCCGCTCCTGGCGCCTCAGCGCGCGTTCAACCTCTTCGGGATCGTTCGGATCATGCTCGGGCATGTCGTCGAACCAGCGGTCGCTCACTCTGCCTCCTCCTGCCGGGCGATCGCCTGGAGGTAGCTCTCCAGAAGGTGTGCTGCTGCAATTGAATCTTCTGCGGACCCCGCCCCGGTCTGCCTTCGTGTCTGGGCAGCCATCCGGGTGGTGAAACGCTCGTCCCAGGTTTCGACCGGCACCGACACCGCGGCACCCAGCTCGCTCGCGAAGGTGCGGGTCAACTCAGTCTGGCCGGAGTCCTCTCCGGATAGCGATACCGGCAGACCGACCACGATCCGCTCGGCCTCCCGTTCCCCGGCCACCCGGGCGACCTCCGCCACTTCCGGTGGCTCGATCGCCGCGATCGGGGTCGCGAGGGTGCCGGTCGGATCGGAAATCGCACAGCCGATCCTGGCGAGCCCGTAGTCGAGTGCCAGAACCCGCACCTAGCGGGACTCCAGGTATTCGCGGGCTGCGGCCATGGCGTCGGCAATCCCTGCGGCGTTCTTGCCGCCGGCCTGGGCCATTTCATCACTGCCACCGCCGCCCCCGCCGATCTTCGGGGCTGCCGCCGCGATCAGCTCCCGGGCCGATGCCTTCGAGGCATCCTCCGAGGTCAGGAGGGCAACCATTCCAACCTTGCCCGATTCGGCGTCAGCGCCGACAAGCACTGCGGTGCTCCCGGATGAAGCCTGAATCTGTTTGGCGATGGCGAGGATCTCTTTCGGGTTGCCGACCGGAACCTCGGCCAGGACGGCAGTGAAAGCGCCCACTTCCTCGGTCGAGGCCGCCAGATCCGAGGCCAGCTGACCCTGCTGCTGCCGCGCCGCCTTCTTTGCGCCTTCACTGGCCTCCGCAAGCTGCGCGGAAGCATCACGGGCCGCCCGGACCGGGTCGCGGGCGTCACCGAGTAGGTGGCCGACCTGGTCGAGTTCGGTGGCGCGCTCACGGAACCAGTCAATCGCGTCAGGACCGGTGATCGCCTCGATCCGGCGAACGTTCGCGGCCGAGGAGCTTTCCCCGACGATCTTGAAGATTCCGATTTCGGCGGTGTTCGAAACGTGGGTGCCACCACAAAGTTCCCGGGAGACGTTCTCAACCTCGACAACGCGGACCAGGTCGCCGTACTTTTCTCCGAAGAGGGCCATCGCGCCGAGCTTCACGGCTTCCGGCTTCTCCATGACCATCCAGCGCACCGGATCACCGTCCTTGATCCAGCCGTTGACCCGGTCCTCGACCCAGACCAGATCTTCCGGGGTCAGTGCCTCACCGTGACTGAAATCGAAGCGCAGCTTGTCCGGCCGCACCGAGGAGCCAGCCTGGTGGACGTGGGTGCCAAGCCGCTCACGCAGCGCCGCGTGGAGCAGGTGAGTTGCCGTGTGGTTGCGCATGGTCCGGAACCTTGCTTCCCGGTCAACCTCGGCCTCGACTGTGGCGCCGGCCGGTGGCCAGGCAGAATCGCCATCGGCAACGGATTTCAGCTCGAGGACCTGATCGTCCCCGACCCGGATCACGTCGGTCACCTCGGCTTCGCCACCTTCCCAGACGAGCCGTCCGGAGTCGGCGACCTGACCGCCGCCTTCGGCGTAGAAGGGACTCTGCTCCAGTTTTGCGAGGGCCGATCCGGTGACCTGTTCAAGCGCTCCGATGCCGGTCTCCGAACGCAGGAACTCGTACCCGACGAATTCACTTGGCGAACCTTTGTAGGCAAAGGCCTGGATCTGCTCGTGACGGTCGGCGCCCTCGGACCCGCCGATGTTGCTGCGGGACTGATTGCGCTGCTGCTCCATCAGCTGTTCGAAGCCCTGGTCGTCAACGGAAAGCCCGCGCTCGGCAACCATTTCGCGGGTCAGGTCGTAAGGGAAGCCGAAGGTGTCGTGGAGCTTGAAGGCATCATCGGCACTGACCCAGGAATTCGAATCCGAGAGGGCCTTTTCGACGATTTCTTCAAGCAGGGCGGTGCCGCGGTCGAGCGTTCGGCCGAAGCTTTCTTCCTCCGCCCGGACCCAGCGATCGATCCGGTCTCTTTCCGCCACCACCTGGGGATGGGCGTCGCCCATCATCTCGATCGTGCGGTCGGTGAAAGTGCTGAGCCAGTCTCCTTCGAGTCCGAGTGCGCGACCCTGCTGGATCGCCCGGCGCATTACTCGTCTGAGCACATATCCGCGGTCTTCATTCGAGGGCACCACGCCGGCAGCGAGCAGGAAGCTCATGCCGCGGCTGTGATCACTGATGATCCGCATCGCCCTGGTGATCGCCTCGTCGTCGCCGTAGCGGAGACCTGACTTCTCCTCGGCCAGTTCGATCAGGGGCCGGAACAAATCCGTGTCATAGACCGAGTCGACACCCTGGAGGATCGCGGCCATCCGCTCGAGTCCCATGCCGGTATCGATGTTCTTCTGAGGCAGCGGCGTGAGGGTTCCGTCCTCGGCCTGCTCGTAGCTCATGAAGACGTGGTTCCAGTACTCGAGAAACCTGTCGCTGTCATCGCCCGGCCGGTCGTCCTCCGAGCCGAAGTCGAGACCGCGGTCGAGGTACATCTCGGAGCAGGGCCCGCAGGGGCCGGTCGGCCCGGCCTGCCAAAAGTTCTCCGAGCGAGGCAGCTTCACGATCCGTTCGTCGGGGACGCCGAGGCCCTTCCAGATGGCGATCGCTTCCTCGTCGGGACCGAGCCCGAGTTCTTCGTCACCGCCGAAGACCGTGATCCAGA
>JAUPTY010000173.1 GCA_030917845.1 Actinomycetota bacterium
AAATCTCGCAGACGGTCTTGATCATGCCGAGCGGCATCACGCCGGTGCCGGTCGGGGTGTCCGTGGCGAGGACCAATCGGTCGAGCCGGTCCTCTTCCCAGGCGATCTCGACGATCTCCAGGCTGGAACGAAGGTTGCCGGCCTGGACCAGCTGAATCACGCCAGGCGCATCGAAGAGTCGCGGAAGATCTTCGTCCGGAAGAGCGGTGGTACCGCCGTTGGCGTGGCCGATGATGTCGCAGCCGAGGGCCAGAACGTCATCGATCGTGACCGGTGAGGAATCGGGAATCGACGCTCCTCCGGTGTGGTTCATGACCACGAAGCCGTTTTCCTGGGCGGCCCTGACCAGCGGCGCCGCATCGGCCTGCGGAGTGAAATCCCCGAAGCCAACCTTGGCCAGCCAGACGCCCTTCTCCTTCAGTTCAGCGAAATCTTCCGGTTCGAGGGTCGGCTCGATGATCACCGAACCGGCCATCACCTTGACCCCGCCGGGCCGGAAGTTCTCGAATGCCCGCTGGGCCGACACCGCCAGAGCCTTCACGCCTTCGCGGTCCCTGGGCCGGCCGGGCAGATGAACTTCGGAGGCGGACATCATCGAGGTGACCCCGCCGTGCATCGAGGATTCGATCCAGCCGAGGGTGCCCTGTCTCGGGGTCCAGTCCCCGAAGACGACATGGGCGTGGGAATCAATCAGGCCGGGGCAGACCACGGCCCCGCCGGCGTCGAGCACGGCGTCCGGATCGGAACCGGGTTCGAAACCGGTGATCAGGCCGTCTTCGATCCGGATCACTTCCGGCGTTAGCCATCCATCGCCCAGCTTGCCGGTGACCATGCCGGCAAGGTTGCGGATCTCGAGGGTCCGGCTCAAAGCCCGGTCTCGCTCGCGGCCCGCGCCGCAATCATCTTGTCGGCCCGGGCCATGGTCTCTACTCGACCTCTTCCTTGGTCTTGCCGCCGACCCGGGCGTTGAGCCGGCCGCGCGAAGCCACCGCCCCGATCAGGACGATCTCGTCCGGGGCGGGTGCGTCTTCAATCTGGATCGTGATCGTGTCGTAGTGGGAGCGGACCCAGATCTCGTCCTTGTAACAGAGGGGCACGTCAACGGTGGCGCCGGGAGCGCAGCGCTTGGTGGTCGATGGCAGCCAGGCCTTGCCGCCGCCGAAGCCCTCGCGGAAGGGGTTGCCGAAGGTAGTAGTCTTGGCGGCGTTGCCATGCTCCTGCTCACCGGCGGTGCCGACCACGACAGCCTTGCCGTGGCTCTCGACTTCGCCGCCGATCGCTTCGTTGACCCTTTCGCCGATCAGTTTGCCGAGCCCGGCTGAAGCGTCGATCAGCTCGGAAAGATCCTCGGTGAAGGGCTTGCCGGCGTAGGGGTTCCTGAATACGACAGCGACGGCCACCTTGGTGAGCGGTCCGCCTTCGTCGTTCTTGCCGCCCTCGGTGTGAACCTCGTCGATGAAGGTGATGATCTTGCGGACATCCACGTCCACGTTCAGCTCTTTGCTCACTTCGGAACCTCCTGGTCTGTGTTCGCGACCCCGGTCGGCGTGTTCGGCCCGCAGGGCCGGTCCGGCAGCGACTGGAAGTAGCTGATCACTTCATCGGTCTTCTTCACGTCGCCGTATTTCATCTGGATGTCGAGCAGGTTGACCTTGTGGGAAATCATCGAGCGGTCCCAGACGCATTCCTCGGGGACGATGGAGCGGTAGTTGTACTGGGTGGCATCCACGGCGCTGGCCCGGACACAGCCACTGGTCGTGGTGCCGGTAGTGATCACCGTATCCGCCCCGAGATAGATCAGATAGTCGAGCAGGTGGGTTCCGTGGAAGGCGCTCGGCTTGTCCTTGACGAAATAGATGTCCTGCGGCTCCGGCTTGATTTCCTCGACGATCTCATTGCCGAGCGAGCCCTTGATGTCCGAGGCCTCCCCCGAGCGGTAGCTCTTCCAGTTCCAGGCGCCCTGGTCGAACCCGTCGGGACGCCGGTCCATGCCGGTGTAGACGATCGGGATCTGCTTCTCCCGGGCCGCAGCAATCAGCTTCTGGAGATGCTTGATCCCTTCCCAGCCACGCTCGCCACAGGAGTAGCGCCAGCGCTTGATCGATTCGAGGATCGGCTCGGGTACGTCGCCGACGAAGTTGTAGATAACGTCGACGACCATCAGCACCGGCTTTTCACCGAAACCGACGTCCTTGCCCCAGCCCGCAGCCTCAAAGACCTGGCGGTCTTCTTCGGGAAGGACGTCATCCCAGACGTTGCCGCCTTCGGCCACGTTCAGTCCCCGATCCCGACGGCGGAACCTTCGGGCTTGCCGATCGCCGGGAGATTGCGGACCTCGGCTGTGGCACCGTTGCCGCCGGCGACCGGGATCAGGTCCTGGCCGGGCGTCCGCCGCAGGTACTGGCCGTCGGCGTCACCGATGAACTCGGGCCTGGGAGCATCGGCGTCGAACTTCGACATCTGCTTGCCGCGAAGGAAAGTGGCGACGGGATAACCGTGGATGGTGTGACCATCGAGCACCGTCCAGCCGGAGCGGGTCAGGACGTTCTCGTTCTTC
Source organism: Actinomycetota bacterium (assembly GCA_030917845.1). Taxonomy (GTDB): domain Bacteria; phylum Actinomycetota; class Thermoleophilia; order Solirubrobacterales; family 70-9; genus 67-14. The sequence goes on from JAUPTY010000173.1 coordinate 2,558, forward strand.
ACCGTGACTTCGCGGTTCAGGTCAACCAGGACGATGTCGGCATCGGCGCCAACGTCGATCAGACCCTTCTGCGGGTAGACGCCGAAGATCCTTGCCGGGTTCGCGCAGGCGACCTCGACCATCCGCTCCAGGGTCAGCTTGCCCTGGTGGACGCCTTCGAGCAGGACCGGGAGGTGCATCTCGACCCTGGAGGTGAAGCCGGTCTTGAGCTCCCAGATGTTCTCGTTGTAGGAGCTCTCGTAGTCGGCGGGCTCCCAGGCAACGACGTGATCCGAGCCGACCGAGTCGATGATTCCGGCCTGGAGGGCGGTCCAGATGTTCGGGTTGTTTTCGCGGGAGCGCAGCGGCACGTTGATCCGCCAGGCGTTTTTCTCACCCTTGCCGAAGTGCAGCCAGTGGGGGCCGGTCTGGCCGTAGATCTCGACTCCGCGCCCGCGCAGTTCGAGGATCTCCTTGTAACTCTCGGGGGTGGTCGAGTGCTGAATGTAGATCGGGCAGCCGATCTCGGCAGCCATGTCTCCGTACCAGCGGATGTGCGATGCCTCGAGATAGTGGGGCGAGCGATCCGACCAGGTGGCCCAGTCGGTCCGGCCCTGGTCCCTGAGTCGCTTGTCGAAGATCCGGGCGATCTCCCAGTTCTCGCAATGCATGCAGACGATCCCGGGGCGGCCAAGTTCAGCCACGTTCTCCATGGTCACCCAGATCACGCCGTCGTCGAATCCGGCGCCGAGCCCGGCCTTGCGGCCCGGCCAGTTCGGCTCGGCCTCGGGGCTCATTGCCTGGAGGTAGAGCTTGTAGGAGGTAACGCCGTGATCCTTCGCGTACTCGGGGATCTCTTCTGCCTGCTGGTCGGTTTCCAGCATGTAGGTGAGGAAGATGTCGATCGCCGAGTCGGTCTTGACGGCATCCTCGAAGTAGGGGAAGGAGTCGTGGAAGGACATGACGTCTTCCTTCTGCACGTACTCGGCGAAGTCCGGGTGTCCCATCCGGGTCGAAGGAGCGTGGACTCCCCAAGTGGTGACGCCGGCGGTGACCGCTGCGATCGACTCGGTCGCGAGGTCGTCCTTGAGCGGCGAGTAGCAGCCGGGGTGAGCCTCGGTGTCGACCAGTCCGGGAATCACGTGGAGGCCCGTTGCGTCAACGGTCCTCTTCGCGGGCGGGAGGAACTCGTCCTGGGTGACCGCGACGATCTTGCC
>JAUPTY010000174.1 GCA_030917845.1 Actinomycetota bacterium
GCCACGTAAAGAGACTACCCGGCGACCATCAGGGCGATGCCGAGCACGATGATCGCGATTGTCGCGACCAGACCGAACACTCCTACTGCCAGGGCGAAGCCTGCCGCTACCGACCTTCCCTCCTGGCTCAGGTCAACGTAGCGGGCACCGCCCCATATACCGAGTGAGGAGACCGCGGCAACGCTCAAAGCTGCCACGAAGGAGGAGGCGATGGTCATCAACAGGTCCCCGGAATCGATGAGCGCGGCGAAGACGGCCATGGCTCAGGCCCCTTCAGCCTGGACATCGACGACCTCGGTCCTTCGGGACCGCCGTATGAATGCCAGAACGACAAGACCGAGGGCGATTACGCTAATCGATATCGGGCCGATAACTCCCCCGCCGAGCAGGGCCGTTGCCCCGAACATCAATGCCCCGATCAGGGCAGCTGCCGGCAGCGTCAGTACCCAGGCGGTGACGATGTTTCCGGCGACGCCCCAGCGCACGGCCGAGAACCGCTTGGCCACGCCCGAACCCATTACGCCGCCGTTGATCACATGAGTGGTCGAGAGTGGAAAGCCGAAATGCGAAGAAGCCATGATCACCGCGGCACCAGCTCCCTGGGCAGAGAACCCCTGCGCGGCATCCATCTTGATGATCCTCATGCCGGTCGTCTTGATGATCCTCCAGCCGCCGCTGTAAGTGCCGAGTGCGATCGCAGTGGCGGCCGAGAAGATCACCCAGAAGGGCGGGTCGGACCCGGGCGGCAGAACTCCATCGGCAATCAAGGCCAGAGTGATGACACCCATCGTTTTCTGGGCATCGTTGGTGCCGTGGGCGAGGGCGAGCAAACCGCCCGACGCGATCTGACCCAGCCGGTAACCACGATTGACCGGACCCGGCCTCAGGTTTCGGACGATCCGGTAGCTGAGACCGATTGCCAAAGCAGCAACGATGAAAGCGAGAATCGGAGCGACGATGGCCGGGATCAGAACCTTGCCGACCAGACCGGCCGTCTCGATGGCACCGCTTCCGGAATCGGCAAGCGCGGCCCCGACGATGCCACCTATAAGGGCATGGGAGCTTGAGGAGGGAAGCCCGAAATACCAGGTAGCCAGATTCCAGGTGATCGCGCCAATCAGTCCGGCAAAGACCACGTTGAGGGCGTTGGCCCCTGAAATCGCTTCGGGGTTAACCACATCCGAGGCGATCGTTGCTGCGACCTCGATCGAAATGAAGGCACCGACGAAGTTCAGTATCGCGGCGAAAGCAATCGCTGCTTTCGGCGACGCGGCGCCGGTCGAGATCGAGGTCGCCACCACATTCGCGGTGTCATGGAAGCCGTTCGTGTAGTCAAAGGCCAGGGCCGAGACCACCACGATTACAAGGATCAGGTGGAAGTCCACGGTCCTAGGAGTTCTTGATCACGATGCCTTCGAGGATGTGCGCGGCAGTCTCCGTGGAGTCGATCGCCTTCTCAAGCACCGCGAACATGTCTTTCCAGCGGATCACGACCATCGGATCGATTCCGTTCGAGAAAAGCGAGGCTACGGCGTCCCTGGAGACGCGGTCTCCATCATTCTCGAGTCGGTGAATCTCGATCCAGTACCTGTCGAGATCACGGAAAGACGGAAGGTTCTCAAGCCCGAGCGCCATCTGCTCGCAGCAGCCGACCAGAATTCTTGTCAGCTCCTGGGCCTGCGCCATCGGCGCCTCGATCTGATAGAGCGCCAGGAAATCCGCCGCTTCCTCGATGTAGTCCACAACATCGTCGAGCTTGGTCGCGAGGCCGTAGATGTCTTCCCGATCGATCGGGGTGACGAAAGTCGAGTTCAGCCGCTTGATGATGTCATGGGTGATCCGGTCACCTTCCTGCTCGGTGATCAGGATCTCCCGGCCGAGCCCGTTGTCATCCGGCCAGGTAGCCATCATTTCGTTCAGCATTCCGGCTGCGCGCAGCGTGTTTTGACCGGCTTCGTTGAAGAGGTCGAAGAATGTACTGTCGCGTGGCAGGAGCGAGAAGCGCATCAGGGCGGAGCCAACCTAGCAGGAAGCTGGCCTACGAAGTCCGCGTCACGCACCCTGACCGGTGATCTGGGGGATGGCTGTCGCGGCAAGGGTGTGGTGCCGCTCCATCAGCTCTTCCTGGGAATTCCGGCGCTCGCCGCCTTCCGGGTCGAGCCTCGACCAGTTCCCCGAACTGTCGAGAACCCAGGAGTTGGTGTTGTCGGCGAAACAGCGTTCGAGAACGTCCAGGATCTGGTCGCGGGCGATCTCGTCCTCGACCGGGGTGACCAGCTCAACGCGGCTGTCCAGGTTACGGGGCATGAGGTCGGCGGAGCCGATGAACATTTCCCAGTTCTCTCCCCGCTGGAAGGCATAGACCCTGGAATGTTCAAGGAAACGACCGACCAGGGATACCACCCTGATGTTCTCCGAAAGACCTGGAACCCCGGGCCTGAGGCAGCAGATCCCGCGCACGTTGATCTCGATTTCAACTCCGGCTTTCGAGGCTTCATAGAGCGCCTCGATGCAGTCCCGGTCAACCAGGGAGTTCATCTTGAACAGGATCTTCGCTTCACGGCCGGCCCTGTGAGCGGCGACCGTGGCCTCGATCTCGGCAAGGATCGAGGAGCGCATCGAATGCGGTGAGACCAGAACGCGTCGGTACTCCGCCGCCCGTGAGTAACCGGTCAGCAGGTTGAACATCTCTGCCACATCGGCTCCGATGTCCGGGTCCGCTGTGAAAAGTCCTAGGTCCGTGTAGAGACGGGCAGTAGTCGAGTGGTAGTTGCCGGTCCCGATATGTACGTAGTTGCGCACGTGATCGCCCTCGCGGCGGACCACCAGCATGGCCTTGATGTGGGTCTTGAGTCCCGGAATCCCGTAAACGACGTGAACGCCGACTTCTTCAAGGCGTTTGGCCCATTCGATGTTCGCTTCCTCGTCGAAGCGTGCTTTCAGTTCGAGCATGCATACAACCTGTTTGCCCCGCTCGGATGCCTTGATCAGAGCCGCAACCAGAGCTGAATCGTCGCTGGTGCGATAGACGGTCTGTTTGATTGCCAGGACGTCGGGATCGTTGACTGCCTGCAGGATGAAGCGCTCGACAGAACTGGAAAACGAGTCGTAGGGGTGATGGACCATTACGTCACGTTGGCGGATCGCCGCGAAGAGATCCGGCGGATCCCCATCTTCACCCTGAAGTCGGGGCTGGGTCACCGGGGTCCATGGCTCGTCCCGCAATTCCGGGAACCCGGGCAGCTTGACGACATCCCAGAGGTCGGTCAGGTCAAGCAGCCCACCGACGTCAAATACTTCGTTCTCCTGAAGGTGGAGCAGCTCGATCAGCAGTTCCTTGAGCTCCGGGTGCATGCCGTCGGCCACTTCCAGCCGCACGACCTCGCCGAAGCGGCGGCGTCGAACTTCTTCCTGGACCGCTTCGAGCAGATCGTCTGCTTCGTCGCTGACGTTGAAGTCCGCGTCCCGGGTCACCCGGAAATAGCCGTGGTCAATCACTTCGACCCCGGGAAAGAGCTGGTCGAGGTTGGCTGCGATCACGTCTTCAAGCGGCACCAGCAGATGGTCGTCCTCGCCCTTCAGTTCGACGAAGCGGCCGAGCAGTTCCTTCGGCACCTTGATCCGCGCGAGCACCCTGGTCGAGGTTTCCGGATCCCGCAGCAGCACCGCGATGCTGAGCGAAAGGTTCGATATATAGGGGAACGGACGGCCGAGTCCGATCACCAGCGG
>JAUPTY010000031.1 GCA_030917845.1 Actinomycetota bacterium
TGATCCTCTCGACCGATCCCGCCCACAGCCTTTCCGATTCACTCGGCGTCGAACTCGGGCCTGATCCGGTTGAGGTCGCTCCCCGCCTTTGGGGGCAGGAAGTGATTGCCGAAGCCGAGATGCGCCGAAACTGGGACCGGGTCGCGGCCTGGATGACCGGACTCCTCCAGAGCAAGGGCGTGGATCAGGTCCGAGCCGAAGAGCTCAGTGTCCCGCCCGGGCTCGATGAGCTCTTCTCCCTGCTCCAGATCAAACGACATTGGGATGAAGCCGTCTACGACGTCGTGATTGTTGACTGTGCCCCGAGCGGCGAGACCCTGCGGCTCCTCGGTTACCCGGAAGTGGCGAGCTGGTGGGTGCGGAAGGTCTTTCCCTGGAACCGCACCCTGCTGGCCAAGGCCGCTCCGATCGCCAAGGCTCTGGATATTCCGGTCCCGGAGCCGGAGCTGATGGATGAGGTCGAGCACCTGATCGAGAACCTGTTGGCAATGGATGAAATCCTCCGTGACCACGAGCACTGCTCGATCCGGCTGGTGATGAACCCGGACCGCATGGTCATCAACGAGGCCCGTCGCACCTTCACCCACCTTTGCCTTTTCGGCTATTTAACCGATGCAGTGATCGTCAACCGGGTCTTCCCGGACGACGTAGAGAATTCCTATTTCGCGGGCTGGCGCGAACAGCAGACAACCCAGCTGGAGACGGTCGAGGAAGGCTTCTCCCCCGTGCCAGTCCTGACCGCCCGGTTCTTTGACCGGGAGGTGATCGGCGAGGAGATGCACGGCAGGCTCGCCGAAGACCTCTACGGCGAGATCGACCCCTCCAACCTGCTCCACTCCGGCATGGCCCGCGAGGTTGTGACCGAGAACGGCCGCACGGTGATTCGCATCCGGGCACCGTTCACGGAAAAGGGTGAGGTCAAGCTCGAACAGGCCGGCGAGGAACTCATGGTTCAGGTCGGCGAGGCAAGGCGCACTATCATGCTCCCTTCCGGGCTCGCCAGACGCAGTCCGTCTAAAGCCTCGTTCGAGGACGAGACCCTGGAGATCATCTTCGAGGATCCGAATGTCGCCGAAGCCTGAGCAAACCGAAAAGCAGCCCGGAGCAGACCGCTTCTGGGGCCAGTTCTCGCAATCCAAAGCCGGACGTTCCACGACCGGCGGTGACCCCGATGGCGAAACCGGCCGAAACAACGGTGGCAGCGCCGGGAATGATGCGGTCGAGGACGGTCATTGCCTCGAGTGGTGCCCGATCTGCCGCTCGGCCGATCTCTTCAGGGCCACCGTTTCTCCCGAATTGAAGCAGCAGGCCGAATCGATCCAGCACGAAGCGGTCGGAGTTCTCAAGGCCTTCCTTGACGCCTACGCTGACAAGACCGGCGAGCACGGTCCGGCTGGTGCGGGGAACCGCTCCGCTGCAAATCAGAACGAACCGGAAGAGCCGGCCGCACCGCGGGTCACCGAAATCCCCCTGGACTAACTGCAGTCGGGCGGGGTCCGACCCGCCCTCCCATCTGAACCCGCCGACCCACGAAGATCATGGATGGTTGGGTCGGCTCTGCCCTCGGCTATTTGGGCAGGTCGATGTCCGAGCGGTTCATGCCCTTTTCCATCGCCTCGATCACAGTCTCAATCACGGCGACCCGGGCGTAGCGCTTGTTCTCGCCGGGGATGATTGTCCAGGGCGCGTCTTTGATTGAGGTCTCGGCGAACATCTCTTCGGCTGCCTCTTCATATCGGCCCCGCTTGCTCCGGTTTCGCCAGTCCTCTTCGGTCAGTTTCCACTGTTTGAGCGGATCCTTGGCCCGCGACTTGAAGCGCTTCAGCTGCTCCTCATCCGACAGGTGCATCCAGAACTTGACGAGGACGGTGCCCTCGGCAGTCAGACCCTGCTCGAAGTTGCGGATCTCCTGATAGGAACGTTTCCACTCCTTCTTGGTGGCAAACTTCTCGACCCTTTCCACCAGCACCCTCCCGTACCAGGAGCGATCGAAGATCGCCATGCCTCCGCTGCCGGGAAGCGCCGGCCAGAAGCGCCAAAGGAAGTGATGGCGCTTTTCGTCCGTGGTCGGGGCAGCGAACTGCGAGACCCGGACGTGACGGGGGTCCATCGGATAGACAAGCCGCTTGATCGCGCCGCCCTTTCCGGAGGCGTCCCAGCCCTCGAAGATCACGCAGACCGGCGGACCGATCTTGCCTGAGCCGATCTGGCCTCCAATCGTGAGGCGAAGGGCGGCGACCCGTTCCTGGACTTCTGCCAGCCGCTTTTCACCCTCCGACTTTGAGTACTTGAGCGAGAGATCAACTTTGTCGAGGCGTCCCATGGCCGTTGATTATCGCGCCACCGGAGGACCCTTCGTCGTATTCTCCAGTTCATGGCAGTTACCCCTCAAGCCCAACCCGAAAGCCCCGCTGAAGTCGCCGACGCCCTGCGGGACGCCGCCTACCTGGCAGATGACTCGACCGCATTGATCGCTTTTCTGGCGCAGCGGCTGGGCAAGCCGGTGCTTGTCGAAGGCCCGGCCGGGGTCGGCAAGACTGAACTCGCCAAGGCGCTTTCCCGCGCTACCGGCCGGGAACTCGTGCGACTCCAGTGCTACGAGGGTCTCGACGAGGCAAAGGCCCTCTACGAGTGGAACTACCGCAAACAGCTGCTTCAGATCCAGGCGGCCGCCTCCGTTCAGGATGAGGATTCCTCACCGGTGGGAATGGGTGAAATCTTCACCGAGGACTTTCTGCTCGAGCGGCCGTTGATGAAGGCGATCGCCAGCCCCGACCCGGTGGTCCTGCTGATCGACGAGATCGACAAGACCGATCAGGAGTTCGAGGCGATGCTGCTTGAGCTGCTCTCCGATTTCCAGATCACGATCCCCGAGATGGGCCGGATCGGTGCGACCACCCATCCGATCGTGCTGCTCACCTCGAACAATTCCCGTGAACTGACCGAGGCCCTCAAACGGCGTTGCCTCTACCTCTGGCTGGACTATCCGAACCGGGAGCGCGAGATCTCGATCATCCGGTTGCATGCGCCGGAGATCGACGAGTCCCTGGCCGGACGGCTGGTCGACGTGATCGACATGGTCCGTGAGCTCGACCTCAAGAAGCCGCCATCGGTCGCCGAGTCAATCGACTGGGCCCGCACCCTGATCCTGATGGGCGCTGACGACATCGACGAGAAGACTTTCCGCGAGTCGCTTTCGATCATCATCAAACACCGCACCGACCTCGATCTGGTCGCCGAGAAGATCGTTCCCAGACTCGGTGGCGGCGCGGCCGCCAACGGCTCCAGCAACGGCACGGGCTGATGGCAGAGGCCCCCTCGGGAATGGCGGAGCAGATCCTCGCTTTCTGCGAGGAGCTTCGCTCTGAGGAGGTGGCGATCGGGACCTCCGAGATCCAGGATGCCTTCCGGGCCCTGGAAATCGTGCCCTGGACTTCCCCGGTCGATTTCAAAGAAGCTCTGGCTACCACGGTCGCCAAGTCCCCCAGGGACCGGGAGGTCTTCGACCTGGTCTTCGACCGTCACTTCTTCCGGGCAACCGAGGAGGCCGCGCTCGAGCATTCGCCGGAAGGCGGCGAGGGCAGGAGCGCCCAGCTCTCCGACGAAGCCCGGAATGACCTCAGCATGGAGGCCCTTGCGGAGGCGATCCGTCAGGCGATCGCTGAAGGCGACGAGTCGGCGATGAACGAACTGGCACGCCTCGCGATCGAGGCTTTCGGTCGCCAGGGCGAGAGCTCGGGCGTGGTCGGGGTTGACATGCAGCGGATCCGCCGCGGGCTCGGCCTCTCCCCCTCCTCCGACAACAGTGGTGAAGCGGAAGGCGATGGCCAGCCTCTGGACCGCGACCAGATCGCCCGTTTCGAGAGGCAACTGCGCCGCGAACTTCAGCGCCAGCAGATCCAGCGTCAGGGGCAGCTGCCGCCGGCCCGACCCCTTTCCGACCTCAATCGTGCCCTGCCGATGCGCGGGGCGCAGGATCTCGCCGCCGTCCACAAGGCGGTCGCCCAGATGAAGCGGCGTCTCGCCACCCTCGGCCACGATCCGCGCGGCGCCAGGCGGGGCCGGACCGTGGACGTTCGCCGCACGATGCGCTCCTCGCTCGAAACGGGCGGTGTGCCGTTGAACCTCAAGTACCGTCCGCGTCGGCCCCGAAAGCCGGAGATCTACGTGCTTTGTGACATTTCAACTTCTGTAAGTTCGGCCTCGACTTTCTTTCTTTCGGTCCTCCACGCCCTTCATGACTCGTTCCGCAAGCTGCGTAGCTTCGTCTTCATCGAGCGGATCTCCGAGGTGACCGATGTTTTCGAGGACGAACGTGATTTCAGCGCGATCGCCGAGAAGATCACCTCGACCGGCGGGGTCGCGGACATCTCGGGGTACACCGATTACGGCCGGGTCTGGAACGAGTTCCTTACCGATGTCTCGTCCGACCTTGGTCCCCGCTCGACCGTGATCGTCCTCGGTGATGCCCGGACCAACGGTCGGCCCCCGGCCGAGGATGTATTCGCCCGGGTCGCTGACCGAGCCAACCGCACCTTCTGGCTAAACCCGGAACCGGAGCTCTACTGGAACTACGGCGATTCGGTGATGAGTGCCTACACGCCGTTCTGTGACGGCGCCTTCGAATGCTGGAAAACCGAGCATCTCGAACAGTTCGTCGACATTGTCGCCTCGGGCAAGGTCGACAGCACCAACGCTTCGGCCCGCAAGTACACCTCGGGCCACCGCTACTAGGCCCCGTATGCGCCGCATCAGGGTCCGCCTTCAGCCTCGCGCTTCGAAGAACGAGATCAAGGGCTGGAAGGAGGACCCCTCATCCGGAGACCAGGTCCTGATCTGCCGCGTCACCGCCCCGCCGGTAGACGGCAAGGCCAACAAGACCCTGATCGCCCTCCTCGCCAAGGAGTTCAGGACCCCCAAATCCAGGATCCGGATAGTCCAGGGAGAGACTTCCCGAGACAAGGTGATCGAACTACCGGACTAATTGCCGTGCCCCCGGTCGGCGGCACCAGGACCAGGGGATCAGCCAGGTGAGATGTCGCAGTTGGCCCAGCTGCCGCGGTTCTCATTCTGGGCCAGCTGGTCTGCTTTGGCATAGCGGGGGTAGCGCTGGAAGGGGCCGTCGTAGGGGTAGGCGGAGGCGAGACCTCGTTTGACCATGGTGAAGCCGAGGTCATGGTTGCCGCGGTCGATGTAGGCGAGGAGGCGGCCGTAATGGTCCCGGCGGTCCTGGGTCGGGTCGGAAGTGACCCTTACCTGCTGGTCTGTGGCGAGGCGCTTCATCGCGGCCGAGGCGGCCGGCCCGCCGCATTCCTCTCCGCCATAGACCTCCGGGGTGTCGATGCCGATGATCCGGATCGTCTCGACCGCTCCGGAGGGGGTTGTCACGTCGAGCGTGTCCCCGTCGGCGACCGACACGACCGTTCCCTGGAAACTCCGGGGTGGGGCGACCACATCCCCGTCGGGACCGGATCCGCCGTCACCCGCGAAAGAACAGGGGCAAGGCAGAGTCGCGCAGGCCACACCGTCGCCATCCCCATCAAGGCCAAAGGGATCACCGGCGATCAGGTATCTCTGGGCCTGGGCCTGGCTTGCGAAAGCCCCACAGTCGACGTCGCCGCCGCTGCGGGCCAGGGCGCGAGCGCGGATCCTGACCCGTCGCTCGGCAGCCCGCGCCTTGAGCTTTGCCCGCCTTGCCGCGGCCCGGGCCCTGGCCGCTTCTCGCCGGGCCTCAGCCCTGGCCGCGATGGCCGCCTTCCGGGCCGCCCGTCGCGCGGCGATTCGTTCAGCGCGAATCTCTGCCCGGGTCTGAGCGTTCGACTGCCCCTGGCCTGTCTGCTGGCCGCTGCCGGTCCCCGCGGTCTCCGAGGTGGAACCGCAACCAGCCACGACTGCGATGAGGAGCCCGGCCAGGGCTGCGAGCGTGAAGCTGCGAACTACCGGCCGGACCAGACTCACCTGAAGCTGACTGGCTTGACCACCCGGGTCCGGTTGCCAGCCGCGTCGGTCGCAACCACGATCAGCCGGGCCTGGGCCACCTGGCGCTGACGGAGGCGGTTGCGGTAGCCCTTGTTCACGGTCATCAGGATCTGCTTCCGGCCGCCCTTGGTCACCTTCAGGCGCTTTCTTCCCACGGTTACCTGACGGGAACCGCGGCCACGCGGGCGTCGAAGCGGAGCGACCAGCTTCGCCTCGATCTCCACCGGCATGCTCTCGTCCCGGATCTCCAGCATGAAGGGCTGCCCCTTCTTGACCAGGCCCTTGAGGCTGGGCTTGCCGAGGGTGCGGACCTTGAGGGTCGGCTTGCGGCGGTCTTTCGGCTTAGGGTCCTTGCGGGTCTTGCGGAAGGGCCCGCTGATCTCGTAGACGATCCCTGCCGATGTTGGCTCGCCGGCAAACCTGGCCCGCTGGGAGGTGAAGTAGAGGCGACTGCCGGTCGGATCGAAAACAGGTCCGGTCAGTTCCGAGACCCGGTGATCGTCCAGGTTGACCTGGCAGAACGCCGCGGCCTCGCCTTCGGTCGAGATGATGCAGACCTGAAGGTCGCCCGCGTCCTCGCAGACGTAGAGATCACCCGAGATCGGGGAGACGGTCACGTTGTCGGAGTCATTGAGTGGCGCTTCGTCACCCAGGGCGACCCCGTCGTAGAGCACCTCGAGGTAGGTCGACTCGGGGTCATATGCGTAGACCCGATCGTCCTGGGTGGTCGCGAAGTAGACGGTTCCCTGGTCGAACCACATGCCCTCGCCCCGCTTGAAGCGGGTCGCACCGGGCACCTGTTCGCGGGTAGGAGTCAGCCCGGTGAACTGGGGGTCAGGGACTTCGACCCAGTTCACTTTTCCGTTCTCCTGGACCAGGGCGGCATCCAGCCGTCCGGCCGAAAGGTCTGGGTAGCTGTCAGGAGTGAACCGGTAAAGGCAACCGTCGCCCAGGTCCTCGGTCAGATAGACCTGTTTCCCGGCCGGGTCGACGCAGCAGGCCTCATGCTTGAAGACCCCGAGCGCGGGGAGTTCGACCGAGAGCTTAACCCCCCAGGGGTCACATTCGAAGACCTTGCCGCGGTCGATTTCCTCACATGAGAGCCAGGTATTCCACGGAGTAACGCCGCCGGCACAATTCACGCTGGTGTTCTTGAGGATCGGATAGGCGTCGGTGACATTGAAGTTCTTGTCGAAACGGATCGACGCAGCGCCGATCTCATAGAGAGGCGGCAGGTCAACCATTTCACTGTTCGAAACGAGGATGAAGCCGCCGTCACTTGTCTTGTAGGTGCCCATCCCGTCGGGCAGGATGTGGAAGTTGTAAGGACGAGGGCCGATGTCGGTTCCGGTCCTGGCAATCACTCTCGAAGAGAACCCGGCCGGGAGGCGAATTCCGTTCGAATCCGGCGAGCCGAGCGGGCCGTAGGGTCCGTCGCCGATAACTGCGGGGGCGCCCATCGCGTCGATCGCCCGGCCCAGAAGTCCACCGGCGAAGGCAATTCCGCCCGCCGCGCCGGCACCGGCCCGAAGGGCGTCTCGCCGCGTGAGTCCGCTTCGTTCAGTCATTTCTTCAGCCATTCGGGCTCCCTGAAGGTTGTTGAAAGTCTCCCTGTAGGCAGCGTACAGACCCACCCGGGAGCGGGGTCACCGAAAAGTGAAAATGTGCCGCGTCGGGCTCGCCGCGGCGATCAGCGAGGTTGCCAGGCGTCTTTGTCGTCGGCCAGTTCCCGAACGTGATCCGGGAGGTTGCCGGAGACAAGATCTTCGAGGCTGGTCGACTCGAGCACTTCACGCAGGCTGGCGCGCACGGCGATCCACACGTTCTGGAGTTCCCTGGCGCTGCCTTTGTAGGAAATCGATTCCGGCGGGGCGGACTGGACGTGGGCGATCGGACCTTCAACCGCCCGGATCACGTCAGCGATCGAAACCTCGTCGGCTGGCTTGGCCAGCCAATAGCCGCCTTTGGCGCCACGGCGGGCCCTGACGATCCCGGAGTGCTTCAGGTCGAGCAGGATGTGCTCGAGGAACTGGAGGGGAATGTCCTGGGAATCAGCCAGGCGCTCGCCCTTGACCGGGCCGCCATCGGGGGCCGCGGCCAGTTCGGCAACCGCTCGCACGGCGTAATCGGCCTTGGCTGAAACACGCATGGAACTAGTAAACCAGCCTGTTCGAGCCGAAGCCGCCACCCCGGAAGCCGCGATCGGGGTATTTCGCGATCAAATTGGTCACCTGAATCAAGAATCGGGGCTCATTGTCAGTTGGCATCCCGATCAATCCTCGTCGGCAAGCGCTTTCTTCGCTGCTTCTTTCTCGGCTTCGATCGCTTCCGGCGGGCGGAAACGCTGGTACCAGCGGGGGGCCATGAGGATCAGGGTGAAGCCAAGTCCGGCCACGAAGGCGGCGATCGGCCAGACGATCGGATCTCCCTTCTGGACCGTGAAGATGCCGGAGAGGATCAGCACCACGCCGAGCGCGATACGGATCGAGTCCTGGTTTATCCGGCCCATCAGCGCGGCGCCAACGATCACGCCCGGAACCGAGCCGAGCAGGATGTTGCCGACCAGGCCCAGGTCCACGTTGCCGTGGCCGAAGTGAGCTATGCCGGCCGCCCAGAGGACGATCGCGGCGTGAAAGACATCGGTTCCGACTACCCGCTTCGGTGTCAGCCGGAAGACGGCGATCAGAAGCACCGCGATGACCGTGCCCGAGCCCGCAGATGTCACGCCGATCACGAAGCCGGTGGTCGCGCCGATCGTGACCGCAGCGACTTTATGCCGAAGTTCAATCTTGAAGTCATCCCGCTCGTTCAGCGTGCGGGCAAGAATCAGCGCCCGGGCGAGGGTGATGATGCCGACCATCAGCAGGGTTCCACCGAGCACCGCGTAAACCAGCGAGTCGAGCTTCTCCTCGCCCAGGCTGTCCTGGAGCATGGATACGAGCTGGACGCCGAAGATCGCTGCTGGCACCGAGCCGACCGCAAGCCAGAAGACAAGGCCCATATTGACCGTCTTCATCTTGTAGTGGCGCCAGCCACCAACGGTCTTGGTGATCGCCGCGTAAAGGATGTCGGTGCCGATTGCGGTGGTCGGCGAGACCCCGAATAGCAGGATCAGCAGAGGCGTCATCAGCGCACCACCACCCATCCCGGTCATGCCGACCAGAACTCCGATGCCGAAGCCGAAAATCAGAATTGCGATTGAGAAGTCCATGAAAAGTTGCGCAGGACGCTGCGCGGGCACCGGGCTAGAGGCGCTCCTGACTCTCCTTACTTGTTTAGTAAGGAGTTCAGGAATGTCGGCATACTAGTGATTCGGGGAGCGGACCTACAATCTGCGCAATGACAGCGACAGTTTCTGCGAGTGGGCTCGCCCACAGATTCGGATCGCTGGAAGTGCTCAGGGGAATCGACCTCGAAGTCGAACCCGGCGAGATCCTCGCCCTCGCCGGACCGTCGGGATGCGGGAAGTCCACCCTGCTGGAGATCGTCTGCGGGCTGAGAGAGCCATCCTCGGGACTGATCGAGGTCGCCGGAGCAGGGGAAGCGGCCGGCCGGCTCGCCAACTGCGCCTGGATGCCCCAGCGGGATTGCCTGCTGCCCTGGTATTCGGCCCTCGACAACGCCGGTCTCGCCCTGGTCAACCAGGGACGCTCGAAAGGAGAGGCGCGTGCCCTTGCTGCCATGCGGTTCGAGCACTTCGGCCTCGCTGGCTTCGAGGGCTCGCGACCCGACGAGCTTTCCGGCGGGATGAGGCAGCGGGTCGCTTTCATCCGGACTCTGGTCTCCGGCAAGCCGGTCCTGTTGCTGGATGAACCTCTCGCCGCGCTCGACGCAATAACCCGGGCCGAGCTTCAGGAGTGGCTGGCGCCGGCCCTCGCTGAAGCCGGAGCCACGGTTATCCTCGTTACTCACGACGTCGAGGAAGCGATCTACCTCGCCGACCGGGTTGCGGTGCTCTCCCCCCGGCCCGGCCGCCTGCTGGCGACCCTCGAAGGCTCAAGGGGCGCCTCCGGAAGCAGGGCCGAGGTGGTCAGCTCGAACGCTTTCAACCGGCGACGGGAAGAGCTGCTGGGCTTGCTCCGGACAAGAAGTGAATTGACATGAAGTTCCGGATCTGGCTGCCGCCCCTGCTCCTGCTGCTGGCTTTGGCCGGACTGTGGCAGCTGGCCGCATCCAGCGGTTTCATGGCGGAGGTACTCAATCTCGAGGACTTCCTGGTGCCCTCGCCTTCGCAGATCCTCGATGTGCTCTGGGAGGACCGCAGCCTGATCCTCCAAAATGCCGGCACCACACTGGTCGAGATCGTCGCCGGCTTCTGTCTGGCCCTTGTCTGTGGCATCGCGGTCGCCGTAGCCTTCCGCGGTTCGGAAACTGTGCGGCGGGCCGGCTACCCGCTCGTGGTCGCCTCCCAGACGATTCCGATCGTCGTCATCGCACCGATCCTGGTCGTCTGGTTCGGTTACGGGATCTGGCCGAAGCTGGCGATCATTGCGCTGATCTGCTTTTTCCCGATCGTCGTGAACACCCTTGACGGGTTGCGATCCACCGATCCCGAGGCGGTCCGGATGATGAGATCGCTCGACGCCTCGAAAATGGGGATATTCCGGCGCGTCGAGGTTCCTACTGCCTTGCCGGGACTCTTCACCGGTGCCCGAATCGCTGCCGCGATCGCGGTGATCGGAGCGGTGTTCGGCGAATGGGCCGGATCGGACAAGGGACTCGGGCATCTGATCCTCCAGGACAACGCCCAGTTGGAGACCGCCCGGATGTTCGCCTCGGTACTCGTTCTTTCCCTGATTGCGATCAGCCTTTACTCACTGATCGGGCTGCTCGAACGGGCGGTCGTGCGTTGGCGGTAGGCTCCGCCCCACCCTGTTCACGTCCCCGGAGATGACTTGAAACGATTCACCCTGCTCCCCGTCGCGATAATTCTCGCCCTGGCGGTTTCAGCCTGTGGCACCAAGTCCGAAGATGTGACCCCGGTACGGGATTCAGTGAGCGTGGCCATGGACTGGTACCCGAACCCGGATCACGCCGGTTTCCTTGTCGCCGAGGAGAAGGGTTACTTCGAGGATGCGGGGCTCGATGTTTCACTCGACTCACCGACCGACCCCTCGCTGCCGATCAAGCTGGTCGCGGCCGGCAAGGCCGACCTTGCTCTCTCCTACGAGCCGGAGGTCCTGCTGGCCCGCGAACAGGGACTTGACGTGATTTCGGTCGCCAGCATCGTCGACCAGCCCCTGACTTCGATGATCTGGCTGAAGAAGTCGAAGATCAAGTCGGTCCGGGACCTCAAGGGCAAGACAGTCTCGACCGCCGGAATCCCTTACCAGGACGCTTATCTGAAGTCGATTCTCGAACGGGCCGGCCTGACCGAGGACGACATCAAGCAGGTCGGTGTAGGCCAGGGCCTCCTGCCCTCGATCGTCAGTGGCAAAGCGCAGGCCACCCTCGGCCCCTTCTGGAATATCGAAGGAGTTGAACTGAAGATGTCCGGTCTGAAGCCGACCATCAATCCGGTCGACAAACTGGGCGTGCCGACTTACAGCGAGATGGTGCTGGTCGCCAAGGGCAGCCGGATCGAGGAAGACCCGGACCCGGTGCGGCTGTTCATCGCCGCCCTTGCCCGGGGAACCCGCGATGCAGTCGACCAGCCGAACAAGACCACCCAGACCGTGCTAGCCGCCAATGACGCCCTCAAGCCGGATGTCACCGCGGCCCAGGTTCGGGTGACCCTGCCGCTACTTGACCAGGCCGGTGCCGGCAAGCTGCCGTTCGGTCATCAGGACACCGCGAAGTGGCAGGCCTTCATCAACTGGATGGTCCAGCAGGAAGTTCTGGCCAGCCCAACCCGAGCGGTCGACGTGCTGACCAACGAACTCCTGCCCCGGTCCCAGATAGATCCGGGCTAGGCCGCTCGCTGCCGGATCCGGGTCCGGTTGCCCGGTCCGTGGACGGCTGAACCGAGCGCCTGCACCAGGTAATCCCCGGCCAGGCCACGCCAGGGCGCGTATGGCGCGTAGAACTGTTCGACCTCCTCTACCTCTGCGAGGCGGCCGAGACCTTCCAGATACCCGACCAGTTTGACCTGGGCGAGATCCCCCGCCAGCAAAGCGTCGGGCTCACCACGGCCCCGCAAAGCCAGACAGGCCAGGGTCCAGGGACCGATCTCGGAGATAGCCAGCAGCCGGCGGTCCCCCGCCGGATCCGATGGGTCGACCCGCCCGGATGCGACCTCACGGGCGACCTTGACCATCGCGATGGCCCGGCGGCCGCTGAGACCGCAGGCTTCGAGTTCGGCCGGCGCGGCGCCGGCGATCGCTTCCGGGGTCGGCACGGTGGCCAGGACCGACTCACTCCGGCCACGGGGCGACCGGGCGAGTTCCCTGGATAAATCAGCCGAGCGGACCGAGACACCTGGCGCGAAACGGACGCCGAACCTACGGATGATCTGCCGCTGGATCCTGGCCGCGCGGCGGTACTCGATCAGCTGCTCGGTGATCGCCCAGAGCAGCGCTTCCCAGGCAACTGGCCGACGCTGTGGCCTGTACTGAAGACGACCGTTCAAAGCAGGGCCAAGCAGGGAATCGTTGCGGAACGCCCTGATGAAATCGCCGAGATCCTCGTCGACACCGATGCTGAAACGCATCCGGGCAATCCCCAGTTCGAGCGTTTCCTCGCTCGCCTCATGCAGCCTTGATGCGCCAGGACCCTCAAGCAGTGCGGGATCAACCGGCTCAGCAGCGAACACGAACTCGTTCCGGGCACCCTCGCGAACCCGGACGATCATCACCTCCTCGTCGATGACCAGAAGTCGCTCCAGCCAGGGTCCGCGCAAGCGGACGATCCGGTCTCCGCCGACCATTCGCGGCATGCGGAGCGGTGCAACAGGACGAACTGCGATCTCGGCCAACACCGCCGCGATTACCGTCCGAGAACGTGGACGTCAACCAGGAAGGATCGACTGGCGACGACATTGGCGGGGCGGGTGCGGCGACCGAGCCTGCGCGACTTGCGCTTCGAGGAGCCGCCGCTGACGGCGCGGACGGCCGCGACAGTCGCTGCCCCGGCCAATGCGCCACCGGCCACGGCAATGGCAGCGGTGGTCACTTCGTTCCGGAGCGCGGCTGGCAGGGCGCTGCCGGACTCGAACTCGCGCGGCAGGGCACGGACTTCCTCGCCCGGCTGGGACGCGTCAACGTCCTCCTCCGAAATCAGCTCACCATCTACTTCCTCAGCCACGAACGCGACTCTACCTATGCGACCGGAGGTCACTTAGGCAAAACCCGCTATTTGCGGAGTCCATCAAGCCAGGGATTTTTCGTAGATGCGGAACTTCTTGGTGACTTCGCCGCCCATGCCTTCGAGGGCGCGGTTCATCGGCTCGTTGGTTTCGAGGATCCAGCCCGCTTCACCCTTCATTACGCCGTCAGGACGGCAGGTCTGGATGTGTTTGACGTAAAGCGCGGCGGCAACGCCGGTGTGTTGCCAGGCCTTCTTGACACCAAGCGCAAGGATCCTTACCGAATCGACCTTCTTCTTGCCCCGCAGGAACCTGTACCAGCCAGTCGGAAAAATCTTACCGCCCATCTGTGCCAGGACCTGATTGATGTCAGGCAGGGTCAGGGCGGCTCCGACGACTTCCCCGTCCGCGGTTTCGGCGATCATCGCCCAGTCCTCGTCGATCACCATCTTCAGCGTCTTCGCGTGAAATTTCACCTCGTCCTCGGTGATCGGCACGAATCCCCAGTTGTCGCCCCAGGCCTCGTTGTAGACCTCATGGAACCGGGCCATCTCGTTCTCCATGTCGGAACGCCTCATGCTGCGGATCGTGATTCCGTGTTCGTCCAGGCTGGCCTGGGCTGATTCCATGATCGCCGGATGGAACTCGAGGCCCTTTGCCAGTTTGCCCATCTCCAGGTGCCACATAAGCAGATCCATCGCCTTGGTGAAACCGGCTCCTTCAACCAGTTCCATGAAGTAGGGCTGGTGGCAGTTCTCGAGGATCGAGGGCCGCACGTCAAAGCCGGAAATCTGGATCCCGAGTTCGTCGTTGGTGGTGAAGTCCATCGGGCCGTAGACCTTTTCCCGGCCCTTTCCGGCAAGCCATTCGCTGCCGGTGTCCAGCAGGGCGGTGGCGACTTCCTGGTCGTCGATCGTTTCGAAGAAACCGAACTGCCCGTCATTTCCTCCCCGGTACTCGTCCCAGCAGCGGTCGATCTGGGCGCTGATCCGGCCGACCGGCACCCCGTCCCGCTCGGCGATCCAGAGTTCGACTTCGGCGTGATCGAAGTAGGGGTTCTTGTTCCGGTTGAGGAAGGCCATCCGATCCATGATCAGCGGAGGCACCCATTCAGGGTGGTCGCGGTGGACGGCAAACGGGACCATCACGAACTTCTTCAGGTCACGCTTGCTCTCGACCCTGCGTACGACGAGATCGGACATTCCGGCAACCTACCAGTGGTTAGCTGGCCACCTCGGCGCGACGCAGGCCGGTCAGGGCCCAGATACCCATCAGTGCGATCAGGCCGAAGGAGACCCCGTAGGCGAGCAGGATCCCGGTCGGATCGCCGGCCAGAAGGCTGCGGGCGCCGTTGAGCAGGGCAGTGAACGGATTGACGCTGGCCACCGGCTCGATCCAGCCTGTCAGCAGCGCCTGTGGCACATAAACCGGAGCGAGGAAGAGCATGATGAAGACCGGCATCTGCATCAGCGGGCCTGCCTGAAGCGAGCGGAAGCGCAGGGCGACTCCGGCCGAGAAGAGGAGTGCGATTACGTTGGAAAGCAGCCCCAGCATGTACATGCCGGCGATGTCGAAGCCATCGCCACGGACGCTCATCCCGGCCAGCAACGAGACACCGGTGATGATCACCCAGACAAGGATCAGCCGCAGTGCAGCTCCGACCGCATAACCCAGCAGGATCGAAGTCCGGTTGGTGGTAGCCAGCATCATCCGCCGGCCCATTCCCTGCTCGAAATCGGCCGCGATCGAGAACCCCACGAAAACGCCGGCCAGCGCCGACGCCTGGATCAGCACGAAACAGAACTGGAATGCGGTGAAGTCGTAGTAGTCGAAGCCCGGTGTGTTGCCGACCGCTGACAACCCGCCGGCGAATGCGGCGAGGAAGAACAGGGGAAAGACCAGCCCGGGAATCAGCACCGCAGGCTTGGTGTAGAGGTTGTGGAGGTAGCGCCAGGAGACCGCCCAGGCGGAAGAAAAGTAGGCGCGATTGCCGAAAGTTCTCACTTGAGCATCCTTCCCTTTAGCGACCGCGCAGCGAAGGCGATCGAGGCCACCGCGATGACGATGGCTATGACGAATCCGAGGGCCAGCGCCTCAGCGTCCCAGCCGGTGATGAAGAGGCTGCGAATCGCCTCGATCAGGTAGCTGATCGGATTGATCGTCGCCAGGAAGCGGTACCAGTCCTGCTCGATCAGGTTGCGGGGCAGGGTCATGGAACTGAAGAAGAGCAGCACGAACATGAGCGGGAACATGCCCTGGACGGCCTCTCCGGATCCCGTCCTGATCGCCATGATCAGTCCGATTCCGCCGAAGCCGATCGAAATGATCGATACCAGCGCAGCGAGCACGAAATAGCCGGCTATTCCCGCCTCGAAGTTGGCACCGGCGGCCAACCCCACCGCAAGGTAGAGGAACGCCTGAAGCTGGCCGAGCAGGACCAGGCCGGCAAGCTGTCCGGCCATCAGGGCGGACGGGCGCATCGGGGTCAGGACCAGGCGGCTGAAGAAGCCGCTTTCGATGTCCTGGGCAAGTCCCTGTCCGGCGTTCATGGTCGAAAAGATTGCCGCCTGGATGAAGGTGAAAGCGATCGCGAAGGTGATGTAGGAGTCGGTCGGGAAGCCGGGGATATCGGTCGCGGAATTGAGGCCTCCCGCGTTCACCGCCAGCAGAAAGAG
>JAUPTY010000175.1 GCA_030917845.1 Actinomycetota bacterium
CCCGACGAAGCTGCCCTGCTTGCCGCCGCCGAGGACCTGATGTCGGTCGCCGGTCAGATTCATTTGAGAGCCGCCCAGGGTCGGCCGGTCGGAGACCAGCCCGGGCAGGCGCCGGATCCTCCCGAACCGCCGGTCTTTCTGGTCGAGGAAATGGCCGGCGAGGGGATAGAGGTGATCATTTCCGCCCGCTCCGATGCATTAGTTCCATCGATGACGATCGGCCTTGGCGGAATCTGGGCCGAGTACCTGGCCGACTCGGTGGTCGTCCCCCTGCCCGCCACGCCGGAAACTGTCCGGCAGGCGTTGACCAGCCTGAAGGCTTTCGGCCTGCTGTCAGGCCAGCGGGGCGCCAAGGGCGCTGACCTTGACGCCCTCGCCTCCTTCGCTTCGAAGGTCGGCCATCTGCTGCTCGACTACCGCGACCCCTCCGGTCGCGGATTTGACCTGATCGAACTCAACCCGGTGGTCGCCAGCCACGAGGGCGCGGTCGCCCTCGATGCCGTAGCCCACCTGGCCTGATTTTCAGATCGGGCGGGTGGCGCTCTGGTGTGGCGGGGTGCCTGCCTTGACCATTGATGCGGTCAGTTCCAGGCCTTCGCGGAGGATCGAAGTGATCTCTCCCCAGAGTTCCGGTTCGGCGATCAGGGGCGGGGCGATCTGGATGATCGGATCAGACCGGTCGTCGAGACGGCAGAGCAGCCCCCGCTCCCAGAGCGCCTCCGAAAGCACGTTCTTGAAGAGGTCCTCTGATTCCTCGCCCTTGAACGGTTCTCTTGTTGCCTGGTCTCGAACCACTTCAATCGCCCAGAAGTGACCAGTCCCCCGGATCTGTCCGACGATCGGAATATCCGTAAGCGAATTGAGGGCTTCCTCGGCGACAGCATGATTCGAGTTCACATTCCCGAGCACGTTCTCGCGCTCGAGAATCTCGATCGTCTTCAGGGCGACGACGGCGCCGGTCGGGTGGCCACCGAAGGTGTAGCCATTGTTGTAGTCGGCCCGGCCGTCGAAGAAGGGCTCGGCCACCTTGTCGTGCATCAGCACCCCGCCCATCGAGAAGTGGGCGCCGGTCAGGCCCTTGGCGAAGGTGATCAGGTCCGGGGTGTAGTCGAACCTCTGGCCGCCGAACCAGGTTCCGATCCGGCCGTAGGCGCAGATCACCTCATCCGAGCAGAGCAGGATGCCGTGACGGTCGCAGATCTCGCGAAGGCCCTGCCAGTATCCGGCCGGAGGCATCAGGCAGCCGCCGGCGTTCTGAACAGGTTCGGCGATCATCATCGCGATCGTTGAAGGGTCCTCGAACTCGATCGTCTCCTCGACCTCGTCGAGCAGGCTCTGGCAGAACGCGGCTTCGTCTTCGCCGTGCGGGTGCCGGTAGTTGCTTGTGTTGCTTACGTGGACTGTCGGAATGCCGAGCGGATCGAAGGGGGTCCGGCAGACCGGGATGCCGGTGAAGGAAAGCGCTCCCATGGTTACCCCGTGGTAGGAGTTCTTGCGGGCGATCACCTTGCGGCGGCGCTCCTGGCCCATCGCCTGCTGCCACTGGACCGCCATCTTCCAGGCGGCTTCGACCGATTCCGAGCCGCCGGAAGTGAAGTAGACCTTGTTCATCCCGTCGGGGGCGAGTGAGGCGATCTTCTCGGCGAGCTCGATCGAAGGCGGATGGGCAACCGTCCAGTTGGTTGCGTAAGGCAGCTTCTTCATCTGTTCATGGGCGGCAGCACCGATCTCGTCACCGTATGAATGCCCAAGTGAGGCGCAGTAAAGACCGGAGAGCCCGTCGATGTAACGGGTGCCCTTGTCATCGAAGACGTGGACTCCTTCGCCCCGCTCGATGATCGTGATGCCCTCCTCCATGGCTGACTTCATGTCAGAGAAATGCAGCATCAGATGCCGCTTGGCTGACGTTTCCAGATCACTGGTTCCAGTTACTCCTGCGATAACGCTCTCTCCCGTCATGGGTTCGAGTCTATCCCCCGCCCTCGACAACACTGGATGAACGCTTATCGATCTATAACCCTGGTTGACCTTGTAGTCAATCGCACTTTAGGGTAAAGTCGCACCCATGGAGGCGAACACGATGTCCACTGGCAGCGCCAATTCGACCCCCCGGGCTGGCGGCGGAACCCCATCCAGCTACGACGCGATCGTGGTCGGCGGCGGCCACAACGGCCTGACGACGGCGGCCTACCTCGCCAAATCCGGGATGAAGACCCTGGTCCTTGAACGGCGACCGATTCTTGGCGGCGCGTGCGTGACCGAAGAGGTCTGGCCCGGCGCCCGTGTCTCCCGCTGCTCATACGTGGTCTCGATGCTCCAGGCGAAAGTGATCTCCGACCTTCGCCTCAAGGACTTCGGCTACAAGGCGTATCCGCTTGACCCGGCCTACGCGGCGATGACCGAGGACGGACCGATCTTCTTCTACAACGAAGTCGAAAAGACGGTTGAATCGATCCGCAAGTTCTCGCCGAAGGACGCCGACAACTACGAGCAGTTCGAGGATCTTCTCGAGCGAACCGCCTCCTTCCTCCGCCCGATGCTTCTCCGGGAGCCGCCTGCTCTCGGCTCGAAGTCCCCGGGGGACATCGCTTCCCTGCTTCGTGAAGGCGCCCGGGTCGCTGGCCTGAGCCGTCGTGACATAAACGACCTGATCCGCATCTTCACGATGTCGGTTGGTGACCTGCTTGACGACTGGTTCGAGCACGACGCCCTCAAGGGCTCGATCGCCTCGACCGGCGTGGTCGGAGTCTGGGCCGGCCCCCGCACTCCGGGCACGGCCTACAACCTCCTTCACCACGCCCTCGGAGAGCTCGACGGCATGGGTGGCGTCTGGGGCCAGGTAGTTGGCGGCATGGGTGCGATCTCGATGGCGATCGCGAGGTCGGCCGAAGCCCACGGAGCAACCATCCTTACCGAAGCCGAGGTGGCTTCAATCGACGTTGAAGGCGGCCGGGTCGCCGGCGTCACCCTCAGCAACGGGGATCGGTTCAGGGCCCCGATTGTCGCCTCCGGAGCCCACCCGAAGTCCACAGTGCTGGACATGGTTGGAGCCGAGCATTTCCCGGACGAGGTCGCGACCGATATGGAGCGCTACCGCACCCGCGGCGGATCGGTCAAGGTCAACTACGTACTCAACGAAGCTCCGCAGTACGAGAACGTGACCCCGGAAGAGCAGAAGCTGCTGCTCGGTGCTGGAGTCAACATCTGCCCCTCGATCGACTACCTAGAGGCCGCCTGGCAGGACGCCCTCCAGGGCCGGCCGGCCGCCAGCCCCTATATCGAGGCCGAGTACCCGTCCTCGATTGACGATTCGCTGACCGATGACAGCCGGACGATCATGACCATGTTCACCCAGTACGGGCCCTCCGAGGGATCGCAGTGGGCCGATGGTGACCGTGAGAAGTACGGCGAGACCTGCATCGACATGCTGACCAGGTTCGCCCCCAACTTCCGCGGTGCGATCGACCAGTACGAGGTTCTGGCCCCGCCGGACCTCGAGCGGATCTTCGGGCTCCAGGGCGGATCAATCTTCCAGGGCGAACAGGGTATGAACCAGATGGCCTTCATGCGGCCGACCCCGGACATGGCCCAGTACTCGACCCCGGTCGGCGGTCTCTACCTCTGCGGAGCCGGAACGCACCCGGGCGGAGGAGTGACTGCTGCCTCAGGGCACAACGCGGCGCAGAAGATCCTCAAGGACCGCCGCGG
>JAUPTY010000176.1 GCA_030917845.1 Actinomycetota bacterium
GTCGGATGCGCTGGACTGCGAAATCTGTGTTCTCGCGGGCCGCGCCGAGGCCGGGGAAGTGCTTGGCGGTCGCGGCCACTCCGGTCCGCTGCATGGAGCGGGCGAATGGGATTCCGGCGGAGTTCACCCTGCGCACGGTTGAGCCGAAGCCGCGGTCGGTTTCGGCGATCACACCACTGGGCCGGGCCACATCCAGAACCGGGGCGAGGTCCACGTTGAACCCCGCGTTCTTCAGATTGCGGCCGGTCAGGGTTCCTTGGCGACGGGAGAAGGCCTGCCCCCGGGCCCCCATCACTTCTGCCGAGGCATTCGGGGCACCGGCCAGTCGCTTGACCAGCCCGCCCTCCTGGTCCACCATGATCATCAGCGGGTAGCGGCGGAGGCCCTCGGGGCGCGGTACTCGCTGGAGGGATCGGTTGAGTCGCTCCACCTGCCGACGCGATCCGAGATTATCGGCGAAGAGAATTACGCCACCGATCAGTCCGGCCTTGATCTGACGGCGAATGACCCGGGGAACGGTCCGACCTTCGAACCCGGCGACGATCCGTTGTCCTGCGAGCTGGCCGCCAGACAGACCGGCCGAGAGATTCCTGGTCAGGGGAGGGAAGGGAGAAACGGCGGTCTCAGAAGCAACGAATGGCCCGACCGCCGTTGTTTCCGTCGCCCCGGTGGTCGATCCGGGATCTTCCTCCTGCGAAGAGAGCAGCAGCCCGGCGACGCCGGTGAGTACCAGCGCAAGCAGAATGAGTCGGCTTGACCGTGATTTTCCAAGGACGGAGGCGATGCTCCGATCATAAGGGTGCGGAACCTCCCGGCCCACATCATTCCAGCAGACCCAAGCCGCCCGGGTGAGTGCTGATTAACCTCGTATACCGGGGGTAATTCGCACTCGGTTCCCGTCTCAGGCTTTTTCGATGACGTCGAGGGTCCTGTCGGACAGTTCGATGGTCATTCCTTCGCCTTCGAGCAGGTGAGCGAGGGCTTCTAGGCCCTTGGGCATGGATTTTGTGGCGAGTGCGATCCGGGCGACGTCGCCGCGAACCGCTTTGGCCATGTGGGAGATCGCCTTGCGTTTGCCGGCGGTCTCGGTGAAACCGCGGACCGTGACCAGGCGGGCATTCTTCGGTTTCCAGGCGGCCGAGTACGAGCCGGAGCGCATGTCGATGACCAGCCCGCCTTCCTCGTCGTGTCCGGCCTGCTTCATCGCCCCGGCGAGTGACTGACGCCAGAAGGCCGGCAGACCGCCGATCTTCGGCAGTTTCGCCTTCATCGAAAAGCGGTAGTAGGGGATCCGGTCCGCCGGAGCAAGGAAGCCCCAGAGGGCCGATGAGATCAGGAGGTTGCGGCCGGCCCGGCGCTTTCCGGCCGCCGGCAGGGAGGCGAAGTCCAGTCGGTCGTAGAGGACTCCGGTGTAAACCTCCGAGGCCGGGGCGACGGGAGCCGAAGCGAGATCTGCGTCGCGGGAGATATCCCCCGCCTGCCCGGCCGAGATGCCGAGTGCGGCGATCGCCTTCTTCTCCGAAGCCTGGCCGAGCCTCTCGAGCGCGATGATCAGCTGCGAGCGCTTTTCACCGAGTTGCCCGGCAAAGGCGAGCGAATCAAGGTCGAGGCGAGACTTGCCCGAGGGCGAAGATTTGCCCTCGGAGGGCGGCAAAAGAATCAGCATCAACCGGAATTTAGAGCAGAGCCCCTCCCAACCATCCGTTGCCCCGAATGGGAGGGGCGGGTCGGAATCTGTCCCACCCACCCGACGGGCCGGCGAAGACCGGCCCGACTGCAGTTAAGTACTGATGAGGCCCTGGTCGAGGGCGTAGCGGACCAGTTCGGCGCGACTGTTCAGGTCCAGCTTCTTCTGGATGCTGGCGCGGTGGCTTTCAACCGTGCGGACGCTGAGAAAGAGCTGGTCGGCGATCTCCGAGTTGGTGTGGCCGAGAGCGATCAGCCGCATCACCTCCACCTCACGGTCGCTCAGGGTGCGCCCCCGGCGACCCTCGGCCCGGTCCTTGTCAGCAAGGTGCTGGTAGAGCGAAGGCTGCAGGTAGGTGTCACCGTCGGCGGCGCGGCGGACCGCCATCACGAGTTCGGTGTCGGCCGCCTCCTTGAGCACATAGCCCATGACCCCGGCCTGCAGGGCCTGCCGGGCAAAGGCGGGCTCATTCCGCATGGTCAGGATCACGATCTTTGTCGAGGGCGAAGCTTCCTGGATGTCCGGGATCGCCTCAATGCTGGGCCTTCCCGGCATGTTCAGATCGAGCACCAGAACATCCGGCTTGTGTGCCCCGACATAGCGGATCGCATCATCAGCCGTGCCAGCCTCCGCTACGACCTCAATGTCGGGTTCGGACTCGAGCAGCACCTTGAGCGCCGACCGGACCACAGCGTGGTCGTCGACCAGCACGAGCGTCAGCTTCTCGCCAGGATTGTCCAAGCCTGATTCCACACAGAAAGGCTACCCGCAGCGAAGGAAGGTGATTCCGTACCTTTCCGCAGACTTGAATCCAGACCCATTTATCGATCGGGCCTAAGATTCGCTCTGTGGATGAATCGACAGTCACCCTCGATGAGGACCGTCTCAAGCGCCTGATCGAGGTCGGCCGAAGTCTCGTCGTGGAATCCGATCCCGAAGCGGTGATCGACGATGCCCTCGAGGCGGCCCGGGAACTGACCGGTGCCCGGTACGCAGCACTCGGCGTGCTGGACCGTCGTCGGTCGGAGCTCGAGCAGTTCCTGACCAGGGGAATCGAGGACAGCCTGCGGCAGAAGATCGGAAACCCGCCGCATGGCGGCGGGGTGCTCGGACTGTTGATCGAGGAGCAGGAACCACTGATCCTGGATGACGTCAGCCATCACCCCCGCTCACAGGGCTTCCCTCCCGGTCATCCACCGATGAAGTCCTTTCTCGGCGTACCGGTCCGGATTCGAGGGGAAGTATGGGGCAACCTCTACCTGACCGAAAAAGCAGATGGACCTTTTGACGACGAGGACGTTCAGTCTGTGGTGATCCTCGCCCAATGGATTGCGATCGCGATCGACAATGCCCGGGCCGCAGCGGCCGAAAGGGTTCGCCTGACCATCGAAGCTGCCGAGCAGGAACGCGGCCGCTGGGCCCGGGAACTGCATGACGAAACCCTGCAGAACCTGGCCGGCCTCCGTGTGCTGCTTTCAGGCACTCGCCGACGGACCGCGCTGAGCCCCGTCTCCCCCATTCTCGACCAGGCGCTTGAGCGGATCGACGAGACGATCGTCGAATTGCGCCGGTTGATCGCTGATCTTCGCCCCGCCGCCCTGGATGAGCTGGGAGTTGATGCTGCGTTGAGTTCCCTGACCGAGAGACTCGCCGGATCGGGAATCGAGATCGATCTCTACGTATCTCTGAGCACCAATGATGAACGCGGAGGGCGCTACGAACCGCTACTCGAGGACACGGTCTACCGACTGGTTCAGGAGTCACTCAACAACGCGGTCCGGCACGGCCATGCCAGGCGGGCGATTGTCGAGGTTGTCGAGGAAGAGGGTGAAATCCGGATCCGGGTGACCGATGACGGTTCCGGCTTCGACCCGAACCGGGCCGGGGGTGGATTCGGGCTGCTCGGAATGCGGGAAAGGGTCGGTCTGACAGGGGGTCGCTTCGACATCCGCTCGGGC
>JAUPTY010000177.1 GCA_030917845.1 Actinomycetota bacterium
CGCGGTCGCCGCCCTTTATTCCGGCCGCTTCGGCTGGACCGCCCTCAACGACCTGGGCGACGATCGCGCCACGGTCGGCGTCCAGCCCGAGTTTCTCGGCAAGCTGCGGGTATAGCGGCTGAGTGCTCACTCCGATGTATGCGTACTGGGGCTCGTCGCCGTTTCGAAGCATCTCGACCGATCGTTCGATCGAGTTGGCGGGCACACCGAAACCGACCCCGTCGCTGGAGCCGGAGCCGCTCTTCATCTGCTGGCTGATTCCAATCACCTGGCCGTCACCGTCCAGCATCGGCCCTCCCGAATTGCCCGGGTTGATCGAGGCGTCGGTCTGAATCGCGCCCTCGATCTGGAAGTCGGTAAGGCTCATCACCGAACGGCCGGTCTGGGAAACGACTCCGGTGGTCAGCGTCTGGTCTTCGCCGAAGGGGCTGCCGATTACGGCGATCGGCTGGCCGACCACTACGTCATCGCTATTCGAAAGAGGGATGGGTTGCAGATCAACTTCTTCGGTGTCAACCTGAAGCAAGCCCACATCAGCAAAGGGGTCGAATCCGACCACTTCCGCGTCCAGCACATCGCCCTCGGAGAACTCGACATAGACCCGGTTCGCCGCGGTGCGGTTCTCTCCGCTGCCGTCACTGATCACGTGGGCATTGGTCACGATCAGCCCGTCTTTCGTGTAGACGAAGCCGGAACCGCCGGCCACCGACGCCCCGATCGGGTTGGTGTCGGGATCGCCGAAGACCGAGCGGACCGAGACCACGCCGTCGATTGTGTCGGCATACACCTTCGAAGGATTGAACTCGGAACCGTTCGAGTCGAGGATCACCGGATCGGCGTCGGCGGTCGCTACGGGCGTCGACTCCTGACTACCGGAATCAGTCGCCGAATCCGAACTGCTGTCTGAGCCGCAACCGGCCAGCACGGCGACTGAGAGGAACAGGATCAGAAAGGGGGCAGCGAAGCGCTTCAGCATGGCGACTGAGCCTATCGGGACGGGCCATCCGGCTCGCGGAAGTGATCATGGCCACCCGGCGCGGGGACGCTGTTTCCGCGCTCATCCACGAGGGTCACTGCGGCACCGGTCTCGCCCGGATCAAGGACGCTGCCGACCGCCAGCAACTCGAATCCGGTCGCTTCGATCAGGGCCGAATCCGCTTCCGCGAAACGGTCCTGGGGCATGGTCAGCCCAAGCACATAGTCCTCGCCACCGGCGGCAAGAGACAGCGGATCCTGGTCAAGCGCCGCGGCAACCTCACGCACTCCCGCAACCAGCGGAATCGCCGATGAATCCAGCCGGATCGACACACCGGACGATGAGGCGATGTGCCCTAGGTCGGCCGAGAGACCGTCACTGATGTCGATCATCGCTCCTGCGCCCGCCCGGGCCAGAACGGGCGCAGCCGCAAGTGCGGGCTCGGGTCTGACCTGGCAGGTGATCAGCAGTTCGCGGGTCAGATCACTCAGGTCCGGCACCTCCAGACCTCCGAGCAGGACGAGCCCGGCGGCCGCTCCGCCGACTGGCCCGGTCAAGGCGACGACATCGCCGGGCCTTGCTCCAGAACGCCCGATCACCGGGACTTCATCCTCTACGTGGGCGATCGCGGTGACGCTGAGGAAAACGACCGGTGAGGCGACCACATCGCCCCCGGCCAGCTCCGCCCCGAACTCTGCGGCCGCCTCAACCACGCCGTCGGCCAGGCCTTCGAGATACGCGTCCGGGGTCGCCCGCGGGGCGCCGAGGGCAACCAGCAACTCAACGGGCGTACCGCCGAGCCCCATGGCGGCGATGTCTGACACCGCACTGGCGATTGCTTTTCGGGCGCTCTCCGCGGCCGGACGGTCAGGATCGAAGTGGACACCCGACACGGCGGTGTCAACCGAGGTGACGATTCTGCCCCGGGTCCGAATCACGGCAGCGTCATCGCCTATGCCCGTCTCAAATCGTCCCGCTCCGCCCGCCTTTCCGGCAATCCGCCCGATCAGTTCGAATTCGCTCAGGTCCACTTACCTGACACTATTGCTCGCAGATGAGCGAGGAACCGACCGAAACGAGCCGGCCCAGCTTGCTGCACCGGCTCGGCCACCTCGCCGCGACGGTCGGCAAGACCGGGCCGAAGAAGAAGTCGACCAAGATCATCCTGCAGGGATCGGTCGCCTTCCTGATCTTCGGTTTCCTTGTTTTCACCGTCGTCACCCAGTGGTCGGAGCTGAAAGAGAAGGGGGTCGAATTTGACCTGATCTGGCTGCTGCCCGCGGTGCTGATGATGCTCGTCTACTACATCGCCTGTGCCGGTGTCTGGGGACTTATTCTCCGCTTCCTGGGCAGTCCTGTCCCAGCCATGGAAACCCAGAAGATCTGGGCCCAGCCATTGCTGGTCCGGTACATCCCGGGCACCGTCCTGTTCCTGCTCGCCCGGATCCTGATGGCCGAGAAAGCCGGGGTCCAGCGCCGGGTCACCACCGCCGGAATCGTCTACGAGCAGGCGGTCTCGATCGCCGGTGCCCTGACCATCGCTACCTGGTTTCTTATCGACCATCCGGACCTTCAGGATCAGCCGGCCCGCTGGCTGCCATTGCTGGTTCTGCCAGCGATGGTCCTGCTTCTGCACCCCCGCATCTTCGGCCCGGTTTCCCGGCGACTGCTCCACGCCCTTGGCCGTGAATCGCTGCCGCAGCTGATGTCCCTGCGCGGTGTCGTCATCTGTTACTTCTCGTATGTCGTGATCTGGGCGATCATGGGTATCGGCGTCTTTTTCGCCGCCCGGGCGGTGCATCATCTGAGTCTCGATGATCTCGCGATCGTCGCCGCTTCTCAGATGATCGGCTTCCTCGCCGCAGTCGTCTCGGCGGTCACTCCGGCCGGCCTCGGTGTGCGCGACGCTGCTTTCGCCTGGGCGGTGAAGGTGGCCCTCCCCTCTGACAGCTTCGGGGTCGGCGCGGTAATCGCGATCGCCGTCCGGGCGACCCAGACACTGGTTGAGTTGATCTACGTTGGCGCGATCACCGCGATCACCCGCAAGGAAGGCGACGAGGGCGAGATCGAGCTGGCCGAAGAGGCAGCCGAAGAAGCGGCGCGGCTCGAGACCTGAGTCCCGTTCCGGGGCTCGATTCAGCCCGGGGTCACGCCGCCGGTTGACCCGCCAGTAGACCCGCCAGTTGAACCGCCAGTTGAACCGCCGGTGTCGCCGCCGACCCCTGCCGGGTCCTGACCGACGCCAGGTGCGTAAGCGTCGTCGGGGCCGATCGTGCCGGTTCCCGGATCGGTGGTGTCAGCGGTGCCGGTATCGGTGCCGGTATCGGCACCTTCTTCTGCCTCAGGGCCGTAATCGCTTTCGGTGCCGGGCGAGACCGTGTAGCCACCGCTGAAGTCGCCCCAGTCGATCGTCTCGTCGGGAATCGGGATCTCTTCACAGGGCACGGCAGCATTGTTGAAGAAGCTGTTCCAGATCGATGCCGGGGTGCCGCCACCATCCGAACCGGTACTCAGGTCATTTGACTCTGGGTATCCGATCCAGGCAGCGGCGGCGAGGTTCGGCTGGTAGCCGACGAACCAGGCGTCAACCTGGTTGTCGGTGGTGCCGGTCTTGCCGGCCTGCCCGCTGCAGCCGGTGTAGGCGCCGGTGCCGG
>JAUPTY010000178.1 GCA_030917845.1 Actinomycetota bacterium
CGTGACCTGGTGATCAGCGGCGACGCGATCTACGAGGAAAAGCAGCTCGAGCCGGGTGCCAGCCTGCCAGGCGTGATGAACGACTCCCACAACTACCGCCGCAGCCTCCAGGAACTACGGCTGTTCCGCCAGACCTACCCGTCAGCGGTAATCACCGCCGGCCACGACGCCGAGTTCTACGAGAACGCCCCCGAGATCTGGGAGTAAGGGCGAGCGTCAGGGCTGGATGGTCCGGCCCGGTTCGGGCGAGACCTTTTCGCGCAGCGCCTGCTTGACTCCGCGCCGCCCCTTCTCGTCAAGGGCGGTGTACATCTTCTTGACCTTGTCGAAGACTTCTTTGGAGCAGTCAAGCTGCTGTTCACGGGTCGCATCCGGCACGACCGGGAAGGTCATCGGCTCACCGAACTGGACGGTCACTTTGGGAAGGACCATCTTTTTCCACTTGCGGACCGAGGCTGAACCATGGATCGCGACTGGCACTACGGGAATGCCGTTCTCGAGGGCAATCCGGCCGATGCCCGGCTTCGCCTCACCGAGACCGCCGGTACGGGAACGTCCGCCTTCGGCGTAGACCAGCACCATGCCGTCACGCTGGAAGATCTGACGGACCGTTTCGAAGGCTTCTTTGTCCTTGTAGCCGCGACGGACCGGAAAGACCCCGCCGTACTTGAAGATCTGGGTCAGGACCGGCGCGCCGAAAAGCTGTGATTTCGCCATGAAGCGGATGTGACGTCGCAGGTACACCCCGGCGAAGAAGTGGTCCATGTTGCTGAAGTGATTCGGCGCCAGCAGGACCGGGCCGTCCGCCGGGACGTTTTCGGTACCGATCGCCCGGGCCCGGTAGAGACCGACCGCGAGCGGAGTGAGTGCTGCCCGCACCATGTCGTACACCCAGGTCGGATCGTTGTTCCGCGTCCAGTCGTGGATGTGATCGAAGTACTCGGCGGGACGGGGGTCTTTGTAGACCTGGGCTTTGATCTCTGACATGGCGTGTGTTGGGTTACCCCTATATCTTCCCCGGGTTACACGGCCCAATCGCGGGAGCGCTCCAGGGCGCGATGCCAGTCGGCAAGAAGCGACTCGGCTTGGTCGCGGCCCGTCTGCGGCTCGTACCGGGCGGCGCATTTCCACATTTCCCGGACCTGGTCGATCGTCCAGCTTCCGCTGCCGATCCCTGCCAGGCAGGCCGCGCCGAAGGCCGTCGTCTCGCTGATCTCGGGAACCTCGACTGGTACACCGAGCAGATCGGCCTGGAACTGCATCAGCCACTTGTTCGCCACCGCGCCGCCGTCGGCCCGCAGCAGCTCAAGCTTCTCGCCGGAAGCTTCTTCCTGGGCCCGGACCGCGTCGGCCGTCTGGTAGGCGATCGCTTCCAGGGCCGCCCGGGCAATGTGGGCGCGACCGGTCCCGCGGGTCAGGCCGACGATGGTCCCGCGGGCGTACGGATCCCACCATGGCGAACCGAGCCCGGTCAGGGCCGGCACGAAGTAGACCCCGTCGTTGGAGTCGAGAGAGGCGGCCATCGCCTCGGTCTCGCGGGCGTCCTTGATGATGCCGAGACCGTCTCGAAGCCATTGGATCGCACTGCCGGTCACGAACACCGAGGCCTCCAGGGCGTAGTCGACCTCGTCGCCGATTCCCCAGGCGATCGTGCCGAGCAGCCCCTCCCCCGGGTCCGGCTTTTCCTGACCGGCGTTCAGCAGGACGAAGCTGCCGGTGCCGTAGGTGTTCTTCGCCATGCCCGGCGAATGACACATCTGGCCGAAAAGGGCGGCCTGCTGGTCACCGGCGATCCCGGCCACCGGCACCTCGCCCCCGAAGCCGGAGGTGACACCGAAAACTCCGGCGGAAGGCCGAACCTCGGGCAGCGAATCGGGTTCGACCCCGAAGGTTGCACACAGGTCCGGGTCCCAGTCCAGGGTCCCGGTGTCGAAGAGCATGGTCCGGGAGGCATTGGTCAGATCGGTGACATGTTCACCGCACATCCGGTGGACCAGCCAGGAATCGATCGTGCCGAAGGCGGCCCGGTCCGCACCCTCGACGTTCTGCCTTAGCCACTCAATCTTGGTGGCCGAGAAGTACGGGTCGAGCACGAGCCCGGTCTTGCTCCGGACCTCGGCCTCGATGCCGCCGGCTCGCAGCTCGTCACAGCGTGCAGCTCCGCGCCGGTCCTGCCAGACCAGGGCGTTGTGGAGGGGCTTGCCGGTGTCCGGATCCCAGGCGACCACGGTTTCCCGCTGGTTGGTGATCCCGATCGCATCGATGTCGGGGCCACTGATTCCCGCGGCGGCCAGTGACTTGGCCGCCACGCCCCAGGTGACTTCCCAGATCTCTTCGGCGTCGTGCTCGACCCAGCCGGGCTTGGGGAAGTGCTGTTCGAATTCGGAGTAGCCCCGCCCGATGATCTTTCCCTCATCATCGAAGACCAGCGCGGTGGAACCGGTGGTTCCCTGATCGATCGCGAGGATCATGGCTTCACCCCGCCCGGTCCGCGACCACCGCGCCTGGCCCACCCGACCCTCGCAAAGTCAAGCAACTGCCGGAAACGGTGAATGAAGCCCTTGAGCGACTTCCCGGTTGCCTTGTGGGCTAGGTCGATTTCGTACTCGCCGAGCCGGTAGCCGGCCCTGACCGCGTCGATCGTCATTCCGGTTTCCATCCCGTAGGCGGGAGCGAAGGGCAACACTGCGCGAAGGACATCCAGGCTCATTGCCCGCTGGCCGGAGATCGGGGCCTGGGGTTCGGCCCCGGAGCGTTTGCGGATCACCCAGGCGGAGAAGCCGAGCGCGAAGCCGAAGCCGCCCCCGACCCGTTTCGCGAACATGGCGACGGCCAGGTCACACTCGTCCTTCTTCACGGCATCAACCAACGGTCCGAGCTTTCCGGCTGAACCCGCCAGATCGCCGTCGCAGAGCAGCACGTAGTCCGGCAATTCAGGATCGCTCAGCATCGCCTCGGCGCAGGCCGTCATGTTGCCGCCCTTGCCGTGGGCCTTGCCCCGACGGATCACTTTCGCTCCGGCCGCCATCGCCGCCTCGGCGGTACCGTCATCGGAGGCGTCATCGGCCACCCAGAGAACGGCCCCGGGGAACGATGCCTTCAGCGAGCCGATCGTGTCAGCGATCATGTCGGCTTCGTTTCGCGCCGCGATCAGGACGGCCAGGGAATTGGTGCCGGAACTCTCCATCGGGAGCAGACTCTAACCCTGCCGGTGGCGATAAAGTCCCGGTTCATGCCGAACATCGAAGCTCACATCACCGGGAACGTCTGGAAGATCCAGGTCAAAGTCGGAGACGAAGTCTCCGAAGACGACGAGGTCATCATCCTCGAGTCGATGAAGATGGAGATCCCGGTCGAGTCCGAGGACGACGGCGTGGTCAAGGAGATCCTCTGTGAAGAGGGTCAGTCCGTGACCGAAGGCGACGTCCTGATCGTCGTCGAGTAATTCGATGAGCCCGGACGAGCCGACGGGCGGAGTTTCCGGCATTGAAACCGGCACGGAGAAGTTGCGGCTCGACTTCCCGGCCGAGTCAGTTGCCCGCCTGACGATCTCGAATCCTCCCAAGCGGAACGCGCTCGATCACGAGATCCTCGAC
>JAUPTY010000179.1 GCA_030917845.1 Actinomycetota bacterium
TCAACCGCACCGGCCGATGCCTTGGCCGCAGCGGCGGTGATCGAAGCGGCCCGCCGGTCCGGAATAACCACCCCGGTGGCGCCGGCAGCCTCTGCCGAGCGGCAGACAGCGCCGAGGTTGCGGGGATCCTGGATCTGATCGAGCACAACTACCAGGGCATTTTCGTCGCCGAGCAGTTCTTCTCCCGACACATATGGAAACGGCTCCACCTCCGCCACCACGCCCTGATGATCGGTGGAACCGCAGAGCTCGACCAGTTTCGTTTCCGGTGTCTCGGGTGCCTTCCAGACCCTGAGCACCCGCCGGCGACCCTTTTCGGCTTCGGCGACGGGATTCCGGCCGTAGATGATCTCGCCTTCGGTCGTCATTCAGGCCCTGGGAACGAGTCTTGCGCCCTCGGCACCATCCCTGACCTCCCAGCCGAGGTCGGCCAGCTGGTCGCGGATCTCGTCGGCCCGGCCCCAGTCCTTGGCGGCACGGGCGGCGTTCCGGGCATCGAGAAGCTCGAGGGCGGCCGCGTCGGGGCCCTCCTCCCCGCTCTCGGCGAGAGAACCCAGACCGACCAGTTCCAGCATGCCGACGAGGACATCTCCGGCCCCGGCCAAGGCGGGATCCCCGGGCCGCTGGTTGACGGCCCGGACCAGGTCAAATGCTTCCCGCATCGCCCGGGGAGTGTTGAAGTCATCGGCAAGGGCATCGCGGAACCTTGCGTCTGCGGCGGAGCATTCTGCGCCGGGCTCGATGCCGGCGGGAGGATTCTCGCGCAGGAAGTTGCGGAGACGTTCGTTTCCGGCCTCGGCCTGGGCAAGAGGCCCTTCCCCGAATGCAAGTGGCTGCCGGTAATGCCCGGAGATCAGATAGGCGACGACGGTTTCCGCCCCGAAAGCGTCGATCGCTTCCGAGAGCTGAAAGATGTTGCCGACCGACTTCGACATCTTCTCGGAGCCGGTCTCGATCATTCCGTTGTGCATCCAGACCTTCGCCAGTTCGGTGCCACGGGCCGCTTCGGACTGGGCGATCTCGTTTTCGTGGTGGGGGAACACGAGATCGGACCCGCCCCCGTGAATGGTGAACGGCTGGCCCAGTTCAGCTTCGGCCATGGCCGAGCACTCGATGTGCCAGCCCGGGCGGCCGCGGCCCCAGGGGGATTCCCAGCTCGTGTCCTCGCCCTCCTTGTGGGTCTTCCAGAGAGCGAAATCGAGCGGATCGCGTTTCAGGGAACCGGCATCGTCACCCTCGCCCTGCTCCATTTCTCCGGTCGGCCGGTGGGAAAGCTTTCCGTATCCGTCGAAGCTCCGCACCGAGAAGTAGACGTCGCCGCCCGACTCGTAGGCGTGGCCGTCTTCAACCAGGTCGGCGATCATCCCGACGATCGGCCCGATCGTCTCGGTCGCCAGCGGCTCAGCGTCAGGTCGGCCGAGGCCGAGGCGACCGGTGTCGTCGAAGTAAGCCGCGGTCATCTCCGCAGCCAGTTCCGAGGAGGAAATCCCGCGCTCGGCCGCCGCCGTGTAGATCTTGTCGTTGATGTCGGTGACGTTGATCGCCAGCTTCGTGGCGTATCCCTCGCTCCTGAGAAATCTGGCCAGGAGCGAGAAGACCACGAACGGACGGGCGTTGCCGATGTGGATCCGGCTGTAGACGGTCGGGCCGCAGGCGTAGATGCCGATCTCGCCATCTGCTTCCAGCGAGCGGAGTTCCCCACTCATCGTGTCTCTGATCCTGACCTCGCGCATGGCTGGGCGGTCAGGCCCGGTCAGAAGGTGCGGTATCCACCGGCGCCGGGTCCACCGCGGCGTCGCCGGGGTGCCGGACCGTCGCCACCCTCTGTCTCCGTGCGCTCCCACTCGGGAGCGGTGCTGGAGGCTGCGGAAAGTGCTTCCTGGCGAGCCCGGTCCGCGGCGGCCTGGACGTCGTCCTCGGCCGACTGGCGGGCAAGTTCGGCCCGGCGCTCTGCCTCGCGCTGAATCCGCTCGTCTTCCTCACGGAGACGATCATCAGCACGCTGGCGGGCCTTCTCTTCGGCCTCGTTGCCGAATCGCTCGATCAGCTGTTCGACACGCTCCGCGGCTTCACGGCGAACCTGTTCGGTTCCTTCCATGACGCGGCGGTCGACATCAGCCTCGATCTCGGCGATCCGCTGGCGGGCCAGAGATTCGAATTCGTTGGCGTGGGCCTCGGCCTGGGCGGCCCGGTCCTGCGCCTTGCGGGTCCGCTCGTCGGCGGCCTCGATGCGGTTTTTCGCCTCACGCTCGGCGGCCTGGCGGGCTTCCTTGGCCAGCCGCTCGGCAACTTCCTCGAGATGACGGGTGCGGGCGGCGAGCCGCTCTTCCCCTTCTGCGGCCACCTTGGCCATCGCTTCGTCACGGGTTTCGCGTTCCTGCTTGAGCGTGCCTTCCAGCCTTTGGAGGTCGGCTTCCACCTTCGCCTGGGCCTCGCGCTGGTCCGCATCCTTCTGTTGAAGTTCCTTGAGTTGCTCTTCTGCTTCGAGCCGGGCCTTTCGGGAAGCCTCGATCTTCTCCCGCGCCTCAGCGCTCAGTTTGCGCAGGGTTTCGCGGGCCTTGGTCTTGATTTCCTCGCGGGCCTCCGCGACTTCGCGGGCGGCCTTGGTCCTTGCAGCCTCGACCCGCTGATCTGCTGTGGCTGCGGATTTCCTGGCGGCTTCGGCCTGCTGCCGGGAATTGCGAGACTGGATGACCGAGTCGCGGGCGGTCGCGAGTGCCTTGAGTTCGGCTTCACGGGCAGCGATCTCGGCCTCACGGGCCCGGGTCTCGCTGGCCGTCAGTTCTTTGGCGAAAGCTTCGATCCGCGAAGTCAGTTTGCCGGAGGATTCGCCAACCTGGCGCAGCTCCGGGGGCAGCCCGTTTTTCGGGCCGCCAGCCTCTTCCTTCGACGGAGCTGGAGTTGAGTCGCTCATCGTCAAGCCAAGGCTACTACTCGAGGGAGCGTTTGAGGATCTTGCCGGTCGCGTTTCTCGGCAGTTCAGTCAGGAAGACAACATCCCTCGGTGCCTTGTAGGAAGCGAGGTTGGTCTTGACGTAGGCCCGGATCTCGGTCTCACCGATCGCATCGGACTGACGCAGCACGACATAGGCACGGAGCGCCTGGCCGAACTTCTCGTCCTCGACCCCGACCACCGCGGCCTCGACCACTTCCTCGTGGCCGGTAATCAGATCTTCGACCTCGGCAGGGAAAACGTTTTCCCCGCCGGAAATGATCATCTCATCGTCACGGCCGTCGATGAACAGGCGCCCCTCCGAATCGAAGTGACCGATGTCACCACTGGAGATGAACCCTTCGAGGTACTCCTTGTTTCCACCGCCGGTGTAGCCGTCGAAAGTCAGCTGGTTAGAAACGAAAATGCGACCGGTCTCTCCCGGGCTGACCTCGACGCCCTCGTCATCGACTAGCCTGACCGTCGTTCCGTACGGTGGTTTGCCGGCGGTCGCCGGATCGACTCGCAGGTCCCCCGGCGTCGCGATCGAGCCGAATGAGACTTCGGTCGAGCCGTAGAGGTTGTAGATGTTGTCGCCGTATCGGTCCATCCATTCGGTGGCGAGACCACCGGGGAGAGCGGAGCCGGAGAGCGTCACGAT
>JAUPTY010000180.1 GCA_030917845.1 Actinomycetota bacterium
CCGAGGCCGGTCTCGACAACCTTCACCACGAAGCCACCATGCTCGGTGCGGCCCGCAAAGTCGTCGAGCTGGCCGGGAACTGAGGACCAATGAGCATCATCATTGACAAAGACACGAAGCTGGTCGTTTCCGGTCTGACGGGTCGCGAAGGCCGCTTTCACGGACTGCGCAACCGCGACTACGGCACCCAGCTGGTGGCCGGCGTCACTCCCGGCAAGGGCGGTCAGGACGTTGAAGGCACTCCGGTGTTCAACACCATCGCCGAGTCGGTCGAAGAGGCCGGGGCGAACACTTCGATGATTTTCGTGCCGGCGAAGTTCGCCGCCGCTTCGATCAACGAAGCGATCGATTCCGGGGTCGACACGGTCATCGCAATCACCGAGGGAATCCCGGTGATGGACATGCTGCCGACCTACTGGAAGGCCAGGGAGAAGGGTGTACGCCTGATCGGCCCCAACTGCCCCGGAGTGCTTTCCCCCGGCAAGGCCAACATCGGCATCATTCCCGCACAGTTCTTTGACCAGGGCCGGATCGGCGTGGTCTCGAAGTCGGGCACGCTGACCTACCAGATCGGAAACGAGCTGAAGCAGGCCGGCGAGGGCAACTCGACCATCGTCGGTATCGGCGGTGACCCGATCATCGGCTCCGACTTCATCGACATTCTCACCCTGTTCGAGGCCGACCCCGAGACCGACCTGATCGTCATGGTCGGCGAGATCGGCGGTGACGCGGAGGAGCGGGCTGCGGAGTTCATCGCCGCCGAGATCTCGAAGCCGGTCGTTGCTTACATCGCAGGTTTCACCGCGCCTCCTGGCAAGCAGATGGGTCACGCCGGTGCGATCATCTCGGGATCCTCAGGCACGGCAAAGGCCAAGCAGGAAGCCCTTGAAGCCAAGGGTGTGAGGGTTGGCGAGAGCCCGACCGAGGCCGCGCGTATCGCGGTCGAGAAGCTGCGCTCGCTCTAGTTAGTTAGCCACCCGGGGCAACCGGGAAGTCATGACAACGGACCAGGAAACCGAGAACCAGAAGCCAGCCTCCTGGTTCCGGATCTGGGCCGAGCTGGCCGGAGCCTGGGCGGTCGCGGTCGCTCATCCACTCTATGTAGCGATCGCCTCCGGACCGGAGGCACTCACTTCCTACGGACTGCGGCGGCTTGACCTGCTGGCGCTGATCGTCATCGTTTCGCTGGTCGGCCCGCTGATTCTCTCGCTGCTCGAGCTCCTGCTGCGGAAGCTCGCCAGCGAGCGGGTCCGGCTGGGAGTTCACGGAGTTCTGATTGGCGCTCTGCTTTCGGTCGTGATCTGGGACTGGCTGACCGATAACGGCCACGCCGGACTTTCCCGGGACATCCTGCCGCTGCTATTCGCGGTCGGTTTCGCCTGGCTGTTTTTCCGCTTCGAGCTTCTCCGCAACTTCGTGCTGATGTTCAGTGCCGCGACGGTCGTGGTGATCGGAGCCTTTGCCCTCAGCTACCCGATCTGGAGCACCCTTGGACCCCACGAATCAGGGATGGATGCCCAGGAGACAGACAGCGACACCCCGGTAGTGATGGTGATCTTCGACGAGCTCCCCCTGGCCGCTCTGGAAGACAGTCAAGCCAGGATCGACGCGAAGCACTTCCCCACCTTTGGCGAGGTAGCCGGCACTTCGACCTGGTATCCGGAGACCACCGCGGTCGGTGACCAGACGGTCTTCGCGGTGCCGTCTCTGATGACCGGCAACGATCCGACCGAAGAGAAGGCGGAGCGCGCCACCCCGCCCGGCCTGCCGGACTATCCAGACAACGTCTGCGCGATTCTCGACAAGGCCGGCTATGAGGTTCACGCCTATGAACCGGTAACCGACCTCTGCTCGCGGAGCTACGACTTCGGCACCCGGATCAGCGGTACCCTGGGCCGGGCCACCGGATGGACGGATCCGGGCTTCACCTTGAATCCCGCCTACCTGAGCGAAATGCTCGTTTCCTGGCTGGCCAGACCCTTTGACCGGCCGTACAACGAATACGACAGCGACAGGCCGCTGGCGGTCGGTGATTTCGTCGAGGGGATGCCCGATACGGACCGCGCGATCAGCGTCCTCCACATCGCCCTGCCTCATGTGCGCTGGATGTACCAGCCGGACGGAACTGCCTATCCAAACCTCCGTTCAGCGGAGGACGATCAACTCAACTCCCCGGCGACCCGTGGCGAGAACAGCCGGGACATGCAGATGATGATGCTCCAGCTCGCCTACGCCGACCAGCAACTGAAGCGGGTCACCGACCGCATGAAGGAACTGGGAATTTGGGAGAAGTCGCTGTTCGTGGTCACGGCCGATCACGGTGGCGCTTTTAACCCATCTGGCAGCCGCCGGATCCTGACCGACAAGAACGCCGGCTGGGTGCTGCCGGTGCCGCTGCTGATCAAGTCCCCCGGCCAGACGGAGGCAAAAATTGTCCGGGGTCCGGCTGATTCGCGTGACATCGCTCCCACGATGCTTGGTGCCCTGGGCCTTGAACCGGGGGATGAAGTCACCGGCAGGGACCTGACCGGTCTCGACCGTCTGCCGCCCCGCGACAAGGTGGAGGCCAGGGGCGTTTTCGGCAAGGTTGATTTCGACAGGTCAACCATCGTCAGGGAGCACGCCAAGGCCCGCGACTACCGCAACCAGCTCTTCCCCGGCTCGCTTTATGCGGTCGGCGGCCACGAGAACCTGATCGGCAGGAAACCCGCCGGGCTGCGACAGCTGGGCTTCGAGATCGTCTTCCCCGAGAACTACACGAACGTCGTGACCGAGGGCGGGTATGTCCCGTCCTGGGTGCAGGGAACGCTCACCGACGTCGGCGAACCAACGCCGGAGAGCGTTGCCGTGGCCTTGAACGGAGAGATCGTCGCGATCGCACCGGTCTGGACGACCGCCGGGGTAGCAGCTGCCGGGGTGATAGTTCCTGGCAAGGATTTCGTTGATGGTGCCAACCAGATCGCCGTTTACGAGATCCCCGAATCGCAGGCCAAAGGCGGCTGACGGTCGGCCGCTATGATCGTCCGTTCCTGAAACCGCCCCGAAAAGGGCCTGAAGAGGATTCCGATGCCTGACACGATCAGCTTTGCCCGAGGTGCCCCCAGTCCCGACCTGATTCCGGTCGAGGCCGTTCGAGTCGCGACCGCGAAAGCTCTCGAGGACGACTGGCAGAAGGCACTCTCCTACGGAGTCGGCATCGGCCATCCCGGGCTCTGCGCCTGGATTGCGGACCGTCACGGCATCTCCGCCGAGCAGGTGATGACGACGAACGGTTCACTCGAAGCAGGCGCGATGCTCTTCCGCCACTTGCTCTCCCCCGGGGACCGCGTCGTGGTCGAGCAGCCCAGTTACGACCGCACCCTGCTGCTGCTCGAGCAGCTCGGGGTCGAGTTTGTGCCCGTAGCCCTGGAAGAAGACGGAATCGACGTTGACGCGGTCGAAGCGGCCCTCGAAGCGGGGCCAATCAAGCTGGCCCACATCATCCCCAACTTCCACAACCCGGCCGGCTGCACGCTTTCCGACGAGAAGCGCCGCCGGCTGGTCGCACTCGCCGCGG
>JAUPTY010000181.1 GCA_030917845.1 Actinomycetota bacterium
AGCGATCCCGAATCCGAAGTAGCTGCGCGCAGGCTGCTCTCGAAGCCGCGAACCCCGCCGCTGACCCAGGCCCAGGCCGAAACGCTGGCGATCGTCGCCTACCTCCAGCCGGTTGCCCGCCCGGAGATCGCCAGGATCCGCGGGGTTTCTTCGGAGTCCGCCGTGGGGAGCCTCAGCGAGCGCGGACTGATCGAGGAAGCCGGACGGTCACGTTTCGGCGCAGCGATCTACCGGACCTCACCGCTCTTCGAGAAGGTCTTCGGCCTCGATGGAATCGATGCCCTGCCCGTTCCGACCCGTTTCGATCCGACCCCGGACGACGAGCGTGAGATCCGGGAGCGTCTGCTCGCCGCCGGCGAACAGCGCTCGGAAGCCTGACCCCGTCGCCGGTCTCTCCGGCCGGCTGCCGTAGATTCCTCCCCATGAGACTCG
Organism: Actinomycetota bacterium; assembly: GCA_030917845.1. Lineage (GTDB taxonomy): Bacteria > Actinomycetota > Thermoleophilia > Solirubrobacterales > 70-9 > 67-14. The sequence continues at coordinate 433 of JAUPTY010000181.1, forward strand.
CCAAGTACATGGCCCACGCGGGAGTTGCTTCAAGGCGGAAGTCGGAAGCGATAATCGAGGCTGGCCGGGTGCGGGTCGGCGGCAAGGTGGTGACCGACCCGGCATTCGGGGTCGAGACCGGAGATGACATTCGAGTGGACGGGCATCCGGTCGAGCCGGAAGGCCGGGAGGTCTGGATGGTCAACAAGCCACTCGACGTGATTTCGACCGCCGATGAACCCGGGAAGCGGATCGCCGTGGTCGACCTGGTTGACAGCAACGCGAGGCTCTACCCGGTGGGACGGCTCGACGCGGATTCGACCGGGCTGATCCTGCTCAGCAACGACGGGGAACTGGCCAACCGCCTGACCCACCCTCGGTACGAGGTGGAAAAGACCTACCGGGTCGTCCTGAAGAAGCCGGTCAGCGAGGAAGAAGCGGCACAGCTCGCTGCGGGAGTGAGGCTTGAGGACGGTCCGACCTCCCGTGCGGTCGTCAAGCGGATGGGCGAGCGCGAGATCGACCTGACGATTCGCGAAGGGCGCAACCGCCAGGTCCGACGGATGGCTGAGGCGATCGGCAACGAAGTGATCGGCCTGCAGCGGATATCGATGGGTTCTCTGAAGCTCGGCCGTCTCGGGATCGGCAGGTGCCGGCTGCTCGACGAACGCGAGGTGGAGCGGCTCTGGAAAGATGCAGGCAATGACTGATTCACAGGTAGAAGGCATGAAGGTGACAGCGATTCGCGGGGCGGTTCAGGCTGACGAGAACACTCCGAGCGCGATCCTGGCGGCGACCGAGGAACTCATGAGGGAGATCATCGGGGCCAACGAGCTCGAGTCCGACCAGATGATCAGCGCCATCTTCACGACGACCGAGGATCTCGACGCCGAATTCCCTGCCGTTGCGGCTCGTCGCATGGGCCTGAACGAGGTGCCGCTCATGTGCGCCCGGGAGATCCCTGTGCCGGGAGCGATGCCGGGCGTGATCCGGGTCATGCTTCACACCTACCTGCCGGCCGGAACTACGGCGCGCCACGTCTACCTCGGGGAGACCCGCAACCTGCGGGCCGACCTGGACGCCGCCCAATGACCGTCCGCTTCAACGATCACCTCTCCTCGATTCCCGGCTATACGCCAGGCGTCCCGAAGGGGCACACGGCGGAAGACGTGGCCAGCTCCGACCTGGCCCAGCTCGCGTCTAACGAATCACCTTTCGCGCCCCTTCCCGAGGTAGTCGAGGCGATCAGCAAGGCAGCCGGGGCGATGAACCGTTACCCCGACCCTTCCGCCACGCTCCTGCGTCAGCGCCTGGCTGACCGGCACGAGCTTGAGCCCGGGCAGGTTGCGGTTGCGAACGGCTCCTGCGACTTCCTGTTGGCCGCGGCCGAAGCCCTGCTCGAGCCTGGTGCCGAGATCGTTTACGCCTGGCCTTCGTTCTCGATATATCCGAACATGGCCGCGATGACCGGTGCCCGCGAGATCCGGGTGCCGCTCAAGGAAGACCAGAGTCATGACCTCGAGGCGATGCTTGACGAGATCACCGCGGCGACGCAGATCGTGATCGTCTGCAACCCGAACAACCCGACCGGGACCTATCTTCCGTTCAGCGAGATCGCATCTTTCGTCGAGCGGGTGCCTGACCACGTGCTGGTGATCATCGACGAGGCCTACATCGAGTTCCAGGTCCACGACGATCCCTCCCTTTCGATCGGCCTAGTGAAGGAGCACCCGAATGTGGTGCTGCTCAGGACATTCAGCAAAACCCACTCTCTGGCCGGCCTCCGGGTCGGCTACGCCCTGGGTTCACCGGCCTTCAAAGCGGCGGTTGATGCTGTCCGGCAGCCGTTCAGCGTCAACGCGCTGGCTCAGGCCGCTGCGGTCGAAGCACTCGAACATGGCGATGTGATGCAGCGGCAGATCGAGAACCAGATCCGGGAGCGGGTCCGGGTGGAATCGGCAGTAGCCGACCTCGGCCTGAACACTACCGACAGCCAGGCAAATTTCTCCTGGATTTCGCTGGGCGAGAACGGGGCGGAAATCGAAGACGCGGTGGTCGGGGTACTGGCCGAGGCCGGGATCGTGGTGCGGGCCGGAAGGCTGCTCGGCGGGCCCGGCTGGTTGAGGGTTTCCTATGGCACGGTCGATGAGAACGACCGCTTCGTCGCCGCACTCGGCGATGCGATCAGCATCCACGGCTAGCGCCGGTACCCCTCACCTGATACAAAACAGCCAGTGAAGCAGCAGACCGACAGCCGCATCGCCCTTTCGGGCACGGCAGTCCGCAAGAGCGGAACCCCCGGTGCTGCCTTTTATTCCTATTGGCGATTTACCTAGGCGTCCGTCCGGTGATGCGGGTTTCTGCCCGCCAGTGATTCCACAGCCGCCGGGCGCCGAGCAGAATTGCGTCGTCCTGACCGTGGCCGGACGAACGAAAGTAAGGTCTTTGGCAGTACAGGAAAGGTAAGAAGCAGAAAATGATGATCGTGATGAAAGAGGGGGCGACCGAAGAGGAGATCGCCCACGTCGTGGAAAGGGTCGAGAACATCGGCTGTTCCGCACATGTATCCAAGGGAGAGATCCTCACCGTTATCGGAGCGATCGGTGACCGCGGCAAGGTCGCTGACCTCGGTCTGGAAGGAACGCCGGGAGTAGATCACCTGACCCCGATTTCGAAGCCCTACAAGCTCGCTTCCCGCGAGATCAAGAAGGGTGTCGACTCGGTGCTTGAGATCGGCGGCCGAAAAGTCGGGGGCACCCATTTCGCACTGATGGCCGGGCCCTGCACGGTCGAGAACCGCGACCAGATGCTCGATTCCGCTGACGCGGTGGCAGCCGCCGGGGCGACCATGCTGCGCGGTGGTGCCTACAAGCCACGGACTTCTCCGTACAGCTTCCAGGGACTGGGCCGCGAAGGTCTTCGCCTGCTGGCTGAAGCGCGGGAACGAACCGGGCTGCCAATCGTCACCGAGCTGCTCGACCTGCGTGATCTCGACGATGTGGTCGAAGTCGCCGACGTGATCCAGGTCGGTGCCCGCAACATGCAGAACTACGCGCTGCTCTCCGAGATCGGCAAGTCCGGCAAGGCCGTGCTGCTGAAGCGGGGCCTTTCCGCCACGGTCGAGGAGCTGCT
>JAUPTY010000182.1 GCA_030917845.1 Actinomycetota bacterium
GCGTACTCCTCGTACTTCTCGGGGGAAGTGATGGCACTGCCGATCGCAATCAAGGAGCGGGAAGATACCCGTTCGGCCTCAGGTCACGCGCCGCCGGGCCACGATGACGTTGTGGGCACAGAGCCTCTTCAGGCCCGGCGTCCGCTCGACCAGCCGCTCCGTCCGGGCCGCCAGACCGACCGCCCGGGCCGGCACGAAGTCGGGTACGAATCCGAGCTGTTTGGTCGATACCGGGTTCGCACCGCCCTCGACCAGGCCGGTCACGATCTCTGCTTCGGGGATCAGCCGTTCAGAACCGTCATCTTGCGGAACCCGCGCCATCAGGTTTTTCCAATAGGGGTTGCGTGGGTTGTGGTCCCAGATCAGCACGAGGCCTCCGGGCCTGGTCACCCTGACCATTTCACCCAGCGATTCCCTGACCATTCCGGGGTCGGCGACGTGGTGCATCACGGCGACACACATCGTCAGGTCGAAGCGTCCGTCCTCGAACGGAAGGCTGGTCGCGTCCCCGAGCACGGCTTCGATCCGGGGGGCGACCCCGGCCACGTGGCTCAGCATGCCTTCCGATGGGTCGACACCGGTTACTTCGTAGCCGGCCGCGGCCAGTCGCCCGGCGAGCACCCCGGTGCCGCATCCGACGTCGAGGATCGAGCCTTCGTTCATCAGTTCGCGGACGAAAGCCACCCGCTTGTCGAGGTAGTGCTCGACCACGTGGGGCGGCAGCGAGTCGTCGTACTCGGCCGCGATTTCGTTGAAGTGGGTGTCGGTTTCGGTAGCCATGCTCAGTTGCCGGTCCGTTCGAACCGGGTCACGGTCAGCGGGATGGTTCCTTCGAAGGTCTTCTGTGCGGTCATGGTCCAGCCGGCCGGAACCGGCACGACCACGTCATCCATCAGAAGACGGTAGCGGGACCCGGCCGGACCATCTCTCTGGACCGGAACTCCCCGGTCGGTCACGGTGACGACCTCGACCGGCCCCTGGCCCTCAAAGGCCTCGTCGACCACCGCCTCACTGTCGAGTTCGTCGAACATGCGGTTGATGAAGTCCGGCCGGTCCTCCAGCACGGTCGCCCGAACGGTCTCCATGTCCGTATCGAGGTACGCGTCGAGCGGGGCCTGGGGGGCGGGGCTGAGGATGGCCACGTCGAGCACCTTGCCGCCCGGGACCTCCCTGCTCTCGATCAGTCTCGCCGCGCCCTCGTAGTCGATCGTCGAGTTGGAGCCATCGGCCAGCCACAGTGACGAGTAGGAAAACCCGGCCAAGGCGACCAGGACTGCGACCAGGCCGGTGATCGACCCGGCAGCAACACAGAAGGCAGCGATCAGGAGCGGGAGTCCGGCCCAGGCTGGTGCGAGGTTCCGGGTCCCGAAGATGTCGACTCCGGCAGCCAGCAGCAGGAGCTCGCCAACGAATACGGACCCGGTCATGAACAAGGCCAGCAGCACCCCGCGGCCGCGTTCCCCCCCGGGGACGGAGAGATCGCCCCGGAGAAATCGGGCCGCAACCCCCGCCGACGCAACGACGAGGGCGACGATCCCGAGCAGCAGGTCGGGGCGACTCCAGAAGAGGGGCGAAGAGCCCTGGGTGGGCCGCAGAAAGAGCAGTTGCCAGATCGCCTCCAGCTTCGCCCGGATGCCGGATTGCTGGAGCGCCTGCAGAATCTCGCTTGTCGGCGAATCCATGTCAGCCCGGAATCCCCCCAGCCACGGAGCGAAGAGCAGGGCCGCGAGCAGCGACCACGCGATCACCTTCACCCGGGCGGCGGGGAAACAGACAAGCACCCAGAGGACCTCCCCGGCGATCGCCAGAGCTCCCACGTAGTGGCTGTAGACGGCCAGAGCCGCAGCGACCGAGAAGGCCAGCCAGTGCCACCAGCGACCATTCTCCGAGACCGTGAAGGTCAGGGCGAGGGCGGCCAGCATGACCATCAGGATCATCACCGAGTAGCCCCTGGCGTTGGCCGAGAAGTAGACGAGGAAGGGAGAGACGGCCGCGATCGCGGTCGAGTAGTACGCCGCCCGTCGACCCAAGGTCCGCAGAGCCACCAGGTAGTAGACCGGAATCACCGCGACGCCGGCCACCATCGAGGGCAGTCGGATCGATGAGATGTTCTCGCCGAAGACCGTGAAGACCTTGGCCATCAGGAAGAAGAAGGGCGGACTGATCTCCGCGTCCGAGTCGACCAGGTCGACCACCGTGGAGAAGTCGTTGCCGCTGACGATCCACAAAGTGGACATCTCGTCGCCGTAGCTGGAGAGGTTGAACTCCACGAAGCGCAGGGCAAATCCGATCAGGATCAAGCCCCCGACCAGGAACCACGGAAGCCAGCGGTCTGCGGTCTGGCGGCTCACGCGAGTGAGGATACTGTCAAGATTCCGCGCGATGAGCGGCAGGATCACGGGCGAACGCGTCATGACCTCGGCAGGCGGGTTCAACCCGACCTGGCAACGTCACGTGGCGGCTTACGAACTGGCTGAACCGGCCTTCGGGCCCGGTCTGCTGCTCGATCTGGGCTGCGGAGTGGGTCACAGCTTCGAGCTGCTCGCCCCGCGGGAGACCGTTGGCGTCGACCTCGATGCCGACGCCCTCGAGGGGCAGGAGCGCAAGACCGTGGTCGCCGACATGCGGGACCTGCCTTTTGACGACGACTGCTTCGAGTCGGTGCTTTCGGTCCACTCGATCGAGCATGTGCCCGACCCGGAACGGGTGATCAGCGAGGTATCACGGGTTCTGGTGCCGGGCGGAACCGCCGTCTTCGTCACCCCCAATCGACTCACGTTCGGGCGTCCCGACGAGATCATCGACCCGTTCCACTTCATCGAGTTCGATTCCGCCCAGCTGCGGGATCTCTGCCTCGCCGGCTTCGAGGAGGTGGAGATCGACGGGATCTTCGGTTCCGACCGTTACATGGAAATTCACGACGCGGAACGCAGGAAGCTGGACCGGCTGCTCGGTCTCGATTTCCTCAAGCTGCGCCGCGCCGTTCCGGTGAAAGCCCGCCAGAAGCTCTACGACCTGATGCTGCAGCGATCGCGCAAGCTCCACGACCCGCGGGCGGAGTCGATCACCTCGGGGGACTTCCGGCTCGAGCACCAGGGTCTCGTCCGCTGCCTGGACGTGGTCGCGACCTGCCGGGGCCCGAAGCCTTGAGCACGATCAGGGAGGTCGACTGGACGGGATCTCCGGCGACCACCTGCACCTGGTGTGACAAGGCACTAGGACCCGAAGCCGGCCGCTCGATCGGCCGGACCTTCTGCCCGGCCTGCGGAACCGCGACCACCGATCCCCTACCGGATCCGGAGTCTTTGGACGCCGCCTACGGCGACTGGTACTGGCCAGGAACCGGCAAGCGCTTCGGTCTGGTCGGGGACGCCCTGCTGCGCCGTTCGCGGGCCTCGATGGCCGGCCGGATCGACGTGGTGGCTCCGGCCGGACCCGTCCTTGACGTCGGAGCCGGGGAAGGGACCCTGATCGACGCGCTGAAGGCTCTGGGTCGGGAAGCCACGGGCCT
>JAUPTY010000032.1 GCA_030917845.1 Actinomycetota bacterium
TACATCCTTCCCTTCCTGCTCTTCTTCGGTTTCTGGATCTTCCTGATGAACCAGATGCAGGGTGGCGGATCGAGAGTCATGAGTTTCGGCAAGTCAAAGGCCAAGAAGATGGCCGTCGACGCGCCCAAGATCACCTTCAAGGACGTGGCCGGAGCCGACGAGGCAGTCCAGGAACTCCACGAAATCAAGGAGTTCCTGCAGACCCCGAAAAAGTTCCAGTCACTCGGAGCCCGGATCCCGAAGGGCGTACTGCTTTACGGGCCTCCCGGCACCGGCAAGACCCTGCTCGCCCGGGCAGTAGCCGGCGAGGCGGGAGTGCCGTTTTTCTCGATCTCCGGTTCGGACTTCGTCGAGATGTTCGTCGGCGTCGGCGCCAGCCGGGTCCGCGATCTTTTCGAGCAGGCCAAGCAGAGTTCACCCTGCATCATCTTCATGGACGAGATCGACGCCGTCGGCCGCCATCGTGGTGCCGGCATGGGTGGCGGTCACGACGAACGCGAGCAGACCCTCAACCAGCTGCTGGTCGAGATGGACGGCTTCGAGATCAAGGACAACATCATCCTGATCGCCGCCACCAACCGGCCCGACATCCTTGACCCGGCACTGCTCAGGCCCGGACGTTTCGACCGCCAGGTAGCGGTTGACCGACCCGATCGCCAGGGCCGCAAGAAGATCCTTGAGGTCCACTCACGTGGCAAGCCGCTCGCCGGCGAGATCGACCTCGATGCCCTGGCCGGCCAGACCCCGGGATTCACCGGCGCCGACCTCTCCAACCTGATCAACGAGGCGGCACTGCTGACCGCCCGTTCGGGCAAGCGGGAGATCACCCAGCACGAGCTTGAAGAGGGCATCATGCGGGTGATTGCCGGTCCGGAGAAGAAGACCCGGATCATGTCCGAAAAGGAACGCCGGATCACCGCGTTCCACGAGATGGGCCACGCGATCGTCGGCCATCTGCTGCCGAACTGCGATCCGGTTCACAAGGTTTCCGTGATCAGCCGCGGACAGGCGCTCGGCTACACGATCTCGCTGCCCGCCGAGGACAAGTTCCTCACCTCGAGAGCCGAGCTCTCCGAGACGATGGCGATGACCCTGGGTGGTCGCGCCGCCGAGGAACTGGTCTTCAACGAGGTCACCACCGGTGCCTCCAACGACCTTGAAAAGGTCACCGCGACCGCCAAGCAGATGGTCATGCGTTTCGGCATGTCCGAACGACTTGGTCCCCGCGTGTTCGGCCACGATCGCGGCCAGCCCTTCCTCGGCCGCGAAATGGGATCGGAGCCGGACTACTCGGACGAGATCGCCCGCGAGATCGACGATGAGATCCGCCGGATCGTGGAGAACGCCCATCAGACTGCCCGGGACATCCTCGACGAGCGTCGGGAAGATCTCGACCGGATCTCCGAGATCCTTCTGGTCCGGGAGACAATTGACGCAGAACAGTTTGTCGCGCTGATCGATGGTGCCAGCGAGGAAGAGGTCTTCCCGCCCGGCGAGGAAACCGAAGAGCCGGATTACCCGTCCGAGCCTGAACCGGTCCACACCCCGCCGACCGACTCGAACCCCGATCCGGCTCCGGGTCCGCCGCGGCCAGGCTACGCCGGAGGCATGACCGACCTCCGCTCCGACCAGGACTGATTCCGGAAAAAAAGGCGTGGAATCCTCCCGATCGGGAGGGTTCAGCGACTTGTTCCTGCCCTGACCGATTGAGGTCGGGGATAATCCCGGCGTGGCCGAGAGAATCGAGACCGAAGTCGCAGTAATCGGCGCCGGGCTGGCCGGACTTTCGGCCGCCCGGGAACTGAGGCGACTCGGCGTCGATGTCGTGGTGGTCGAAGCGCGGGACCGGGTCGGCGGCCGCACCCTGAACGAACCGATTGGCGACGGCGAGATCATCGAACTCGGCGGCCAGTGGGTCGGCCCGACCCAGGACCACGCTCTCCAGCTGATCGCGGATCTCGGCCTGGAAACCTTCCCTACCTGGAACACCGGCACCAACATCTTCGAACGGGGTGGGCGCGTCCGAACCTATGACGGCACGATCCCGAAGGTCAATCCGGTCTCGCTGGCCGAGGTCGGTGTGGCGCTGAAGAGGTTGAACCGGATGGCGGAGAAGATCGATGTGGACCGGCCCTGGGAACAGACGGAACTGGCATCCTGGGACGGTGAGACCTTCGCGACCTGGATGCGTCGGAACACCAGGACCGGGGCCGCTCGGGACATGCTGCGGCTGGCGATCGAGGCGGTCTGGGCGGCAGAGCCAGAGGATGTCTCTCTGCTCCACGCACTGTTCTACATCCGTTCGGCCGGCTCCCTGGACCTGCTTCTCGGCACCGAAGGCGGTGCCCAGGATTCACGGGTGGTCGGCGGAACCCAGCTGATCTGCGAGCGCATGGCCGCCGAACTCGGGGAGCGGGTGCATCTGGATCGTCCGGTCAGGCGGATCCGCTGGGAGGAGATGCCGGGTGACGTACCGGCAGGCCTGCCCGAGCTGGGCCCTCACTCGGTCACCGTCGAGGCCGATGAACTGACCGTGGCTGCCCGGGCTGCAGTGGTGGCGCTGCCTCCGGCACTGGCGGGTCGACTCGAGTACGACCCGGTCCTGCCCGCGATGCGGGATGGGCTCACCCAGCGAATGGTCCAGGGGACGGTGGTCAAATGCCATGCGATCTACCCGGAGCCCTTCTGGCGGGCCGACGGTCTTTCAGGGCAGGCAACCAGTGCCGACGGCCCTGTCTCGGTCACTTTCGACAATTCGCCGCCTGGCGGCAAACCGGGCGTGCTGCTCGCTTTTCTCGAAGGCAACGCAGCCCGTGAGGCGACCGATCTCCTGCCGGAAGAGCGCCAGCAGATCGTGCTCGACAGCCTGATCCGTCTTTTCGGACCGAAAGCAGCCGCGCCGGAGCGCTACGTCGACAAAGCCTGGGCTGCCGACGAGTATGCCCGGGGCTGCTACGGCGGCTATCTGCCGACCGGATCCTGGCTGATGTACGGCGAGGCACTCCGGACACCGGTCGGCCCGATCCACTGGGCGGGCGCCGAGACCGCGACCAGATGGGCCGGGTACATGGATGGCGCGATCACTTCCGGCATCCGTGCTGCCACCGAAATCGCCAACGGGAAGGGCTAGCCACCTTGAAAGTCATGGGGATCGTCAATGTGACTCCGGATTCCTTCTCGGATGGAGGCGAGTTCTTCGATCACGAGCGGGCCATCGAGCATGGGCTTGAACTGGTCCGGGACGGAGCCGACGTGCTCGATATCGGGGGTGAATCGACCCGGCCCGGGGCCGACGAGGTTTCACTGGATGAAGAACTGCGGAGGGTCATTCCCGTGGTCGAGGGTCTGGCCGGGGCAACACCGGTCTCGATCGACACCACCAAATCGGAAGTAGCCCGGGCGGCAGTCGAAGCCGGGGCACAGATCGTCAACGATGTGACCGCGCTACGCGGGGACCCTGGCATGGCCGAAGTCTGTGCCGAGACCGGAGCGGAAGTGATCCTCATGCACATGCTCGGAACTCCAAGGACCATGCAGGAAGACCCCCGCTACGGCAATGTGGTCGACGAAGTTGAAGAGTTCCTCGCTGTTCAGGTGGGAATCGCCGAAGCCGCGGGCATCAGCCGGGACCGGATCTGGATCGACCCGGGCATCGGTTTCGGCAAGACGGTGGAACACAACCTGAAGCTGCTCCGGGCAACCGAATACTTCGTCGGGATGAAGCTGCCGGTCCTCGTCGGTGCCTCCCGCAAGGCGTTCATCGGGAAGCTCAGTGACGGTGCCCCCGAGTCCCGCCGGCTCGGCGGCACGATCGCGGCCTGCCTGTCAGCAATGGATTCCGGCGCTGCCATGGTCCGGGTCCATGACGTCGCCCCCGTCGTCCAGGCGATCCGGGTGGCTTCAGCCATTCGCTCCGCCTGAGACTTTTCCGATGACGACCGCAGTAGATTTCTCCCATGCTTGAAGGCGAGAACGGCGAGGTGATCATCCGGCTTGAGGGAGTGATCGCACACACCAACCACGGCGTGACTGAAGCCGAGCAGCAACTCGGCCAGCGCATGATCTTCGATCTCGAGATGGAGCCGATCGCCTGCGGCGCAACCGAATCCGATGACGTCAATGACACGGTCGACTATGGCGAGGTCACTGCGTGGCTGGTCGAATCCGCGATGGACACCAGCTACCGCACTCTGGAGAGGCTGGTCACCGTCCTTGCCGAGGGCCTGCTGGCAAGATTCAGCCTGCGATCGGTGAGGGTTCGCGCGACCAAGCCCGAGCCACCCGTCCCGGTCACCATGGACGGTGCCTCGGTAGAAGTTTTCCGCCGCCGTGAGCTCTGAGGGCAACGGCGAAACCGGGTCCGGGTCGAGCCAGGGCGGATCGAGAGAGGTCTATCTCGGGCTAGGTTCAAATATCGGCGACCGTTACGGGTATCTGCGGGACGCGATCCAGCGCCTGGGAGAAAAGGGACTGCCCGCGGAGGCGGTCTCGTCGGCCTGGGAGACCGAGCCGGTGGGGGAGATCCTTGATCAGCCGGATTTCCTCAACGCGGCGATCAGGGTTAGCACCGACCTCGAGCCAGAGGAATTGCTCGACCTGCTCAAACTGGTTGAAGCCGAACTTGGGCGCGAGACCGGTCTGCCCCGACACTCGCCGCGGGTGATCGACATCGATCTCTTGCTGATGGGTGAACTGGAATACGAGTCCGACCGCCTGCGTCTGCCCCACCGGGAAACGACCTCCAGGCGATTCGTCCTGGCACCTCTGCTCGAGCTCGATCCGGACCTGGCCCTGCCCGACGGTACCCGGCTCGAGGAGGCCATGGCGAGCCTTGAAGCCGGTGACGGCCAGGACATCCGCCGGGCCGGTTCGCTCGGCTGACCTCTGTTTCGGCCGAGAGTCGAAGGCAACCTTCGTCAGCCCCGGAGGACTGGATGCAACAAAACCTGAATGTGTATCTGCCGAGGCGGTAGTCTCACCGCCATGTCCGACTCATTCGATTTTGCCGTCCGCCGCGATGACCTGCGGGACAACTCGATTCTCGAGAATCCCGGGGCTGACCGGGACGTCGATGACGGGCAGATTCTGCTCTCGATAGATCACTTTTCTCTGACTGCGAACAACGTGACCTACGGCGCCATGGGTGACGCGATGAGCTATTGGAACTTCTATCCGGCCCCCGACGGTCTCGGCATAATTCCCGCCTGGGGCTACGCCGAAGTCATCGCCTCCAAAGCCGACGGAGTCGAGGAAGGCGCCCGGGTTTTCGGTTACTTCCCCATGTCGACCCACGCGGTGCTCGAACCAGGCCGGATCCGTAAGTCCGGGTTCACTGACATCACCGATTACCGGACCGAACTTCCGGCCGTATACAACGAGTACCGGCTGGTCAACGACGAAAAGGACGATGAGCGGGAGCGCCTGGTCGCGATCTTCATGCCGCTCTACGGAACGTCCTGGCTGCTGGCCGACTGGCTGAACGAGATCGACTTTGGCGGTGCGGCACAGCTCGTCGCCTCGAGCGCTTCCAGCAAGACCGCACTCGGACTCGGTCACGCGCTTCAGGTCGACTTCGAATCCCCGATCGAGACGGTCGGGCTGACCTCACGCGGAAATCTCGAATTCACCAAGGGAACCGGCCACTGGGATGCGGTCGTTACCTACGATGACCTGACCAGCCTTGATCCGGAAACGCCGACTATCTACGTTGACTTCGGCGGTAACGCGGACCTGCGCCACCGGGTTCACAGTCACTTCGGCGACCGGCTGCTGGCAAGCGTCGCGGTCGGCATCGCCGATTGGGAGTCGATGGTTCCGGACGAGAATGCGACTTCGTTGCCCGGCCCGCAGCCCCAGTTCTTTTTTGCTCCCGACCGGGTGGTCAAGCGCAACGCTGACTGGGGCGAGGAAGGTCTCGGTGAGCGGCTCGCCAAGAGTCAGGACCGGTTCACCGATCGCAGCCGTGACTGGATGGAGGTCGAAGCGGTGGCCGGACCGGATGCCATCCGGGAGTCCCTGCTCGCCCTGATGGACGGCAAGGTACCCCCGGACAAGGGCATCTCGGTCAATCCCTGAGAATCAGCCGCCGAGGATTGCCCCGACAAGGTTCGGCTTGAAGGCCTCGGTCCCGTTGACCAGCCGGGTGTCGGCAAGAGCCGGCTCGTTGGTCGTCATGTAAGCCAGTTCCTTCGCGAGGTCACCGACGCCATTGGCGCCGACCGTGGGCAGAAGCTGCAGAGTGCTCAGGGTCCCGAAGGCCTGGCCACTCCCGTTGAGGAAGCCGCTACCGGAATCACCCGGGACGCCGGGAGTCAGCGTGTAGACGTTGTGGCTCCAGCCACTCGCGTCGTTGCTCAGCACGATGCCCTGTTTGGGACTGAGCTGACGGATGCCCTGGCGCAGGGAGGAGTTGCCCCACGAGTAAACCGTGGAGCCGAGTGCTCCGGGGCACCAAGCCCGGTCGGCCCTCCGAAGCCGGGCACGGAGGGGTTGACCTTGCCGACATCGGACGGATCGATCCGGATCAGGGCGAAGTCATTGAAGGCGCAGGTGGCTGCGTCAGACTCGCCCTTGGCCTGCATCGTGTTCCAGGAGCTGTAAACGAGCGTGCCCGGGATCGAAGCGCCGGTCACCTCGACCGGGGTTCCGATCGGCAGGGCGCCGGCTTCACAGCCGTCGGTGTCGGTCGCTTCACCGGTGCCGGAGCAGTGGGCAGCCTGGCCGATGTAGACCTCGGTGCCGTTCTGGAAGACGAAGTTCGCCGTACATTGGCCATCTTCAGTGAAGGTCTGCACACCGGGGTGGACGGTCGCCTGGCCGGCCAGAGCCCCGGCCGACGAAGCGGCCGGGAGGGCGAGGCCGACCACAAGGGCCGCAAGGACAGAAGCAAGTAAGTACCTCATCTTTGACATGACCCTGCGACACCCCTCGCAACAATTCATAAACAAAGAGTTTTCCGGGGCGATTCTCAGACCGACAGATAGCTGCGGGCGGCTACTGCCGCGCTGCGCCCGTAGCCGCCCCCGAAGAGCACAGCATGCACCAACAGTGGCTGGATCTGCCAGAAGCCGATCCGCTCCCGAAAGCCACCGTCGAGGGGGCTCACTTCCTCGTAGGCGTCGTAGAAGCCCCGGGTGGGGTTGCCGAACAGTTCGAGCATGGCCAGGTCGACCTCGCGATGGCCGCCATGGGCCGCTGGATCGATCAGCCAGGGGGTACCTTCGCTCCAGAGGACATTGCCGGTCCAGAGGTCCCCGTGAACCCGGGCCGGTAGCTCGATTGGCCCGGCCAGATCCCCCGCCCGTTCGGCGACCTGTTCGATCACCTCGCGGTCCGAAGATCCGAGGCTGCCGGCTTCGAAAGCCTGGTCCCCGAGGGCCCGTAGCCGCCCCGCATAGACCTCGGCGAAGCCACCATCCGGCGCAGCCGGGGAGACCGGAACCTTCGCCTCCCCGAACCGGATCTCCTTCCCGGTCGAGCCCGGGGCAAGTTGATCAAACCGGTCGGCTCCCGCCTGATGCATCAGCGCCAGCCCGTGACCCAGAACTGCCTCATCGCCCGCGGCCCCGGGCTCGACCCATTCGAGAATCAGCCCCGGTTCACTCTCGTCCTCGACCACGGCGACCACTCCGGGCACCGGCAGGGCTCCGACTTCGTCCAGCCAGGCCAGTCCGGCCGCTTCATTGGCAAACTCGTCCGCGGACCCACCCGGTCTGCTCTTCGCGAAGAAGAGGTCCCCGTTATCGGTCTCGATCCGCCAGCCACGGTTGATGTCCCCGCCACCGTGCGGCAGGCAGGTACGAAGGCTCGGGCCGAGAGCGCTTGCCGCAGAGTCGGGGAAACCCGTCAAGAGACCGGTCCCTGAGGCTCAACCAGATCTCCCCGCCCGGAGATGCAACCGGTTGCCGCGAGATTCAATCTCGAAGGATCAGGCCGCGGCGGGGGCTGCGGCCTCACGGAGCGGGGCCAGCCACTCCGCGGGCAGGGCGGGTGGTACATCTCCGGCGTAGTCAGGCGCAACCCGTTTCGCGGCCTGGCCGATCGGCCGGTCCTCGATCAGGGGTCTCAGGTCCTGGAGGGTCATCACCAGGCGGATGCTCGTAGCAATCTGGAAGTCGGCCGCGTTGGGGGTGTCACCGCCGAGGGTCCCGTCCGCGACCCAGGCATCGAGTCGGTCAAGCCAGCCTGGGAGCGCGGCAAGGTTGTTGATCACGTTCTTGTCAGTCGAGTCATTGATCTTGTACTCGCCGTAGATGATCGGCCCGCTGGTGTAGGCCGCGACCGACTTGGGGAGAGGCAGATTCGATCCCTCGAGGTAGGTGGCGATCGAGCGCGGCTGGCGGCGCACCGCGTTCCAGAGGATCTGCCTGACCGCATGCTGCAGCTCGGCTTCACCGAAAGCTTCGGCCATCATCACCTTTTTGCGGGCTTCCTCGTCGGCCGGAAGCAAGGGAGGTTCCGGCACGATCCGGTCGAGGGCACGGGCGATCTCAACCGAACCCTGCAGCTTCTCGCCAGCGAACCTGACCGCTGGCACCGTGGTCCCGGGAAAGCCAAGGGCGCGCACCGCGGCCTTGTGCATCAGGGGCATCAGGTCGAAAGTCCGGTATTCGATGCCTTTGAAGTCGAGCATCAGCTTGACGCTGGCAGCGGGGTGGGAACCGGGAAGGGAGTAAAGCGTTGCCTTGCTCATGGGGGCAGCCTAATGAGTCGGGCGGGGTCGGACCCGCCCTCCGAGCCAAACCCGCCCCTCCCATTCGAAGCAGAGAATGGTTGGGAGGGGCTCTGTTTTCAGGATTCGCCGCCACAGCCACGACCGGAGCATGCCCCGACGGCCCCCTTCCTGCCACACTTTCTGATCCATGCTTCTCGCGATCGACGTCGGCAACACCCAGACCCATCTCGGAGCCTTCGAGGGCACCGAGTTGACCCGCCATTGGCGGTTCCAGACCAGGGCCGGCGCAACCAGCGATGAACTGGCCGAAAGGATTTCGGCGCTGATGGCGCTGCGAGGCACCGGCTTCGGAGATCTGGACGGACTTGTGGTCTCCTCGGTGGTGCCGCCGCTCGGCGCCGAGTACACCCGGCTGGCCGAGGAATACCTCGATGTGGATTGCCTGCTGGTCGGGCCGGGTATCCGCACCGGAATGTCGATCGAAATCGACAACCCCGCCGAAGTAGGTGCCGACCGGCTGGTCAACGCGATCGCCGCCTACGAAGAAGTCGGGGATGTCTGTGTCGGAGTCGATTTCGGGACCGGGATCAACTTCGACGCGGTTTCTGCCGACGGCTCATATCTCGGTGGCGCGATCGCCCCGGGCGTGGAAATCTCGCTGACCGCTCTGACCGAACGCGCAGCCCGGATCTCCCGAATCGATCTCGGCAAACCGAAGAAGGCGATCGGGACCTCGTCCCGCGAGGCGATCCAGATCGGAGTGCTCTACGGCTTCGCCGGCCTGGTCGACGGGATAGCCCGCCGGATCAACCAGGAACTCGGTGGCAACGCGAGGTTCATTGCCACCGGCGGCTACGCAAACTGGGTTGTCCCCTATTCGGAGGAGCTCGACGAGATCGATGATCTCCTCACCCTCAAGGGCTTGAGGATCATCCACGAACGCAATCCCGGGAACCGTGGCTGAGGCAGCCACCAACCCGACCGCAACCCAGCCCGCACTCACTGAACCATTCGAGATCGGCGGGGTGGAGATTTCCAACCGTGTGCTGCTGGCGCCGCTGGCCAGCATCGGAAACTGGTTCGTCCGCCTCCAGGCGAAACGCTTCGGGGCCGGGCTCACGGTTTCCGAGATGGTTTCCAGCTTCGGTCTCCATTACGGCAACGAGAAAACGATGACCGAGCTTCTCCGGATCCATCCTGACGAGCATCCCGTATCGATCCAGCTCTTTGGCCAGGACCCGGAGGCAATGGAATCGGGTGCCCGGATCGCGGCCTCTGCGGGAGCCGACCTGATTGACATCAACATGGGTTGCCCGGTACCGAAGGTTCGCAAGACCGGGGCCGGGGCTGAACTCCTTTCCGATCCCGAGCTGGCCCTGGATCTGGCCCGGGCCGCGGGCGAAGGCAGCGGCCTGCCGGTGACGGTCAAGATCCGCTCCGGCCTGATGCCCGGGGACCGCTCGGGTTTCGACCTGGCTGTGCGGCTGGTGGAAGAGGCCGGGGTTGCCGGAATCGGTTTTCATCCCCGGGTCGCCAAACAGGGTCACAAGGGGCAGCCCGATTACGCGATGGCCCGCGAACTCTCGGAGACCATCGATGTTCCGATGATCATCTCGGGCGGCCTAAGCAGCGCCGAAGCGGCGCGGATCGCCTACGCCGAGTCCGGGGCCGATGCCGTGATGATCGCCCGGGGCTCGCTCGGCTTCCCCTGGGTGTTCGCCGAATTGACCGGCCAGGAAGTCGATCCGCCGACCCGCGAGGCGGTAATGGATGAACTGGCCTGGGTCATGGACCGGGCAGAAGAGCATCTGGGCGAGGACCGGGCCGGAAGGTACTTGCGCAAGTTCTACCCCTGGTATCTCGATCAGCTTGATGTGCCGAAGGTGGTCCGCAACGAGCTCTGTCAGACGGCCGGACTGGACCGGGCCCGGGAGATCGTCGCCGGGATCCGCAACGGGGAGCCGGTGGCGGTATGAGCGGCGGCGCGGTTCTTCCGGAGCGGGTCGAGACCTGGCGACTCAAGGGCAGCCTCGAAGAGTTCCGGGGCAGGCAGATTCACACCTTCTTCCAGGACGGCGAGGGGCCCCTGCTGGTTCTTCTTCATGGCTTCCCAACCTGTTCATATGACTGGCGGTACCTGGTCGACCTGATGCCGAACCGGGCGATTCTCGCCTTCGACTTCCTCGGGTTCGGACTGTCGGACAAGCCCCGGGACCATTCCTACACGCTGTCATGGCAGGCCGACCTGACCGAGGAACTGATCTGCCGGAAATGGGGCAACGATCCAGCCTGGATCTGCGCCCATGACCTCGGTACCTCGGTCGCAACCGAATTGCTTGCCCGTGATCTGGCCGACGAGCTGCGGTTCGACCTGGCCGGAATGATGCTCTTCAATGGCTCGATCCTGGTCGAACGTTCGAATCCCACCCTGGCCCAGAAACTTCTCCGCGGCCCGCTCGGTCCGCTCGCCGCCCGCTTCTCGAACGAGGCTTTCTTTCGCCGGCAGTTCTCCTCGGTCTTCGGTGACGCCCACCCGATGACCGACGCCGACGCCACCGACTACTGGAGCCTGATGACCTGGAACGACGGCAACCGGCTCGGCCACAAGCTCGTTTCCTACATGGACGAACGGGTCATTTACGCCGACCGCTGGCATGGCGCCGTTTCCCGCTGGAAGGGCGATCTGCACCTCGCATGGGGGATGCAGGACCCGGTCGCAGTGCCCGACATTCTCAACGGCCTGCTGGAGATGAGGCCGGAACTTCCGGTGGTCCGGATGCCGGACCTGGGGCACTATCCGCAGGTCGAAGATCCCGAGCGCTTTGCCCGGGTTCTGACCGAGTCGCTTGCCCCTTCCGGCTCCTCGTTATAATCGCCCGTCCGCTGCCCTGCCGGTGCCCCGAGGTACCGCACAGGGCGTTCGTCATTTTCAGGGCCGGGAAGTACGTCCCTGCCGTCCCAAGTGAGGTTGATACCTGTGAGTCGCCAGTCTGAAATCACGCCCGAAGGGCTGAAGAAGCTTGAAGAAGAGGTCGAGTACCTCTCGACGGTCCGTCGCCGCGAGGTGGCTGATCGCATCAAGGAGGCCCGGGACTTCGGGGATATCTCCGAGAACGCCGAGTACGACGACGCCAAGAACGAGCAGGCCCAGCTCGAGGCCCAGATCGTCCAGCTCGAGGAGCGCCTGCGCCGGTCGACCGTGGTTGAAGATGCCCCGGCAGACAAGGGCGAAGTCGCCTTCGGCTCGACCGTCCACATCAAGGACCAGGAGTCCGGAGCATCAAAGAAGTTCCAGATCGTCGGCTCGACCGAGGCCGACCTGGCCAGCGGCAAGCTGTCGAGCGAGTCTCCGATCGGCGCCGCGCTGATCGGCGGCAAGGTCAACCAGATCGTCAATGTTCCGGCTCCTCGCGGACCGGAAAAGAAGTTCAAGATCACCAAGATCGAAGCGGCCTGAGGCCCGGGTCGCGGGGCGCCGGCGATGAGCGATAGCGAAAACCAGGAGGCCGGGGCCGCAGACTCCCCGGCTGAAGGTTTCGCTGGCATCCTCGCCGAGCGTCGGGAAAAGCTGGACCGCCTCAGAGCGGCCGGCGTCGACCCGTTCCCGCATTCGTTCCCGCAGCGCGAAGAAATCGCCAGCGTCCTCGACGCCCACCAGGGTCTGGAAGCGGGAGCGGAGACGGATTCGGTTCACCGGATCGCCGGTCGGATCGCTGGCCGTCGCGGTCACGGCAAGGCCGCCTTCATCGACCTGCGTGACGCCACCGGCCAGATCCAGATTCACGCCAAAGCCGATGTGCTCGGGGACCAGTACGGCCTGCTTGAAGACCTCGACCTCGGTGACTTCATCGGAATCGAAGGAAGAGCGATCGTTACCCGGCGCGGACAGCTCTCCATCGAAGCGACTACCTGGCAGGTCCTTACCAAGGCGCTCCGTCCGCCGCCGGACAAGTTCCACGGGCTTGAAGACACGGAGACCCGTTACCGGCGCCGCGAGCTCGACCTGATCGCGAACGAGGATTCACGCGAGGTCTTCCGGGTCCGGGCCCGGACTGTCAGCGAAGTCCGGCGCTGGCTTGACGACCACGGGTTCTTCGAGGTCGAGACCCCGGTCCTGCAGCCGCTCTATGGTGGCGCCCTCGCCCGGCCTTTCGTCACCCATCACAACGCGCTCGACCGTCAGCTCTATCTGCGGATCGCCACCGAGCTCTACCTCAAGCGCTGCGTGGTCGGCGGCATCGACAAGGTCTACGAACTGGGCAAGGACTTTCGCAACGAAGGCATCTCGATGAAGCACAACCCCGAGTTCACGATGCTCGAGTGGTACGAGGCCTACGCCGATTACAACGACACCGCCGCGGGGCTCGAAGATCTGGTCTCCGGAGTCGCCGCGAGGGTTCTCGGCAAGGCCGAGATCGAGCGTTACGGCCAGACCATCAGCCTCGCCGCCCCCTGGCACCGGGTCACGTTGAGGGACGCGATCCTTGAGCACTCGGGGATCGACATCGACGAGCTGACCGATCGCGACGCGCTTTCGAACGCGCTTGGTAATGAAGATGAGACTGCCGGCTGGGGCAAACTCGTCGACACCGTCTTCTCGAAGTCGGTGGAACCGAAACTGGTCGAACCGACTTTCATCCTCGACTACCCCGAAGAGCTTTCACCCTTCGCCAAGCAGCACCGGGACAAGCCGGGCAAGGTGGAGCGCTGGGAGGCCTTCATCGGCGGAGTCGAGATCGCCAATTCGTTCACCGAACTGAATGACCCGGACGAGCAGCGTCGCCGCTTCGAACAGCAGGCGGCCGAGATCGACCGTGGCGATGAAGAGGCTCAGCCTTTCGACGAATCCTTCATCGAGGCGCTCGAGCAGGGCATGCCGCCGACTGGCGGGGTGGGGTTGGGCATCGACCGCCTGGTGATGATGCTCACCGGCGCAGCCTCACTCCGGGAAGTGGTTCTCTTCCCGGCAATGCGCGACTGAACCACGCTCAGGCGGGTTCACCGTTCGGGCCTCTGACCAACCCGGGGCCGAAATAGGCCATCGAGTGGTAGATCCTGATCAGCTGCCGGATGCCGCGCCTGTAATCACTCCGCGGAACCATCAGCACCTTCGAGCTCTGGTAGCAGTAGGTGCCTGTGTTGTCGGCCGCTGCGTAGTCGAAGATCGCCTGGCCCTTGCCGGTGTTTCGGCCACGTCCCGCGACGATGATGCTCGTCTGCCGGAAGTAGTTGTTGCCAACCCGACGAAGGCGTCCTGTCCGGATGAAACGCACCCCGTTCTGCCTGAGACTCCGTTGCTGGCCCGCGATGAAGCGGGAGGCGGACTGGCGATAGCTGTTCGCCGCAACACAGAAGACGTTGCTGAAGCCCCAGTCAATCGCCCGGCGGCCATCGGGAGAAGACGCGGTGATGCCCTGCTTGCTGCAGGCCGCTGACCAGTCGGCCGGACCGGTCCACGACCAGTTGGTGCAGCGGTGCACTCTGTCCCGGCCCGAGGCCGGGGAAGCAGCGGTAAGCAGCAGGGTTGCTGCGAGAACGGCGACAACGGAGGCGGAGATCGAGAGCTTCATGCCACCAGCCTAACCGCTACCCAGGTCGGGATGGCCGGGATTCTGTGTCAATTCACCGAGATCCGAAACAGGCTCTCCGGGATTCCTGCCGGATTCTCCGAATCAGAGGTTTCGCTGGGTGATGGTCGACTGGACCGTGCGGAGCAGCCGGATGCTGCGGGCGTTTCCGCGGGCGGGTGCGCCCCGGGACTGGAAACGCTGGCCGCAGACCCCGCTGATCGCGTCAACCACAAAGATGTCCATGATCAGCTCACCGCGGATCTGCTGTCCGTTTTGGCGGTTGCCGGCCCACCGGAGCCGCTGGCGGAAGTAAGCCTGGCCGAGCTGCTGGATCTGTCCGCGCGCGGTGAAGCGGGCGTTTCGGAGCGGCCGGGAATAAAGCCCGCTTCCGGCCCCGGCCGTCTGTCGGAAGTTCGAGCTGACGAACTGGAACCACTGGGCAGCCGTTTGCGGACAGACCGCGCCGCCGGCTCCGTAGTTGTTCCAGAGGGTGCCGGTCGGTGACGAGATCTGAAGGTCGTTCTTGCCGGAGGCGGCTCCCCAGGAGGCCGGCCCGTACCAGACCCAGAACTGTTCCTGATGACGGCGGAAGTTCGAGGGGAGCGCCCCGTCGGAACGAGGCGGCACCATCAGGGGCAGGAGCATGCCGACCGTGACTGCGGCGGTGGCAATGATGATTGCCAACCGTCCCCTGGTGATCTGAAGCAGCCCCGGACTCATGTAACGACCCTAGTCGCGCCCGGGCTGCATTTTCAAGTCTCGACAGGCGATTCGACCGGAGATG